>CALCCU010000085.1 GCA_937900515.1 uncultured Gammaproteobacteria bacterium
AAATAAATAATAAATAACGAGAGGCAGTAGACAACACCCTGCCCCCCGATCTAATGAAGTTATTAAACGACATTAAATTTTTACACTTGTTGTTGAGCTGGCTTAATCATTCCAGCAAGACGATAGCGTGTAACATTGTTATTGCTAGAAATTGAAACTGGTACGTCTACTTTTTTTCCAACAATTTTTGGTAGTTCTTCTAGTAGTGCTGTTTGAGCCTTTGCAACTGATACTCTAAATATTTCAATACGATTTGTTTCAGGATCGATTGATTCGAGTTGAAGTTGTTTATATTTAATTATTTCTCCGCTGTCACGATCTGTAAATTGATCTTCAAGAAGTGGTTTCATTACTACGTTACTAATGTTATGTGTTGCCATGTTTAATATTCCTTTTAAGCGGCCATTAATTGGGGCCATGAATTGATTTCGTTTATTTCTAGTACTTTTCTGGATACGGCAACTACTGAACCGTTAGAGATGTCTGCATCTCCTAATCCTGCCTCGCGTAACACTCGTAAGTGTCTATACCATGTGTTATGAGCTGTAATGTCTCGCGCTTTTTGCCAGCCTATATTTTGTATTAATAAAAAACATGCATATGCAGCACGCCCTTGGTTAAAGGTTTTTGCTGTATTAATTATGTGTTCTTTGATTTCTGTATCGTCTTTCATATCTATGTTACCCAGCATTCGCTTAAAGTAGTCTGTGTGATGTTGTCTTAGTTCATCAGGTGAGATTTTTTGCCAAGGTTTATTAATCTTTTCTCTTATAAATTGTGAGCCGATTGTTAGTTCTAATCGTAGCAATTTATTTGCTTGTTCGATTTCTTCTTCTGTGTATTGGCGGCCATCATAATTACGTTTGTTCATTAAGTACTTTAAGTGTGGGCCTTTTGCGTATGCTTTGCCTTTTCGTAAACGTGAATTGTGCGACCAATACACTGTATCCCCTGCTTGTTGGCTAACGCGGTAACGTCCACCCTCGCAATTTCTTAATATAGATAATGCCTCTCGAACATGAGCTAAATCATTTAGTAAGTAATTCGCAGTAACATCTATTCGTGTGACTATCCAAGCATCTGCTAAAGGGAGTATCTCGCCTAGTTGTTTACTAACAAAATTACGCATGGCATTAACACAACCAACTAAATCAAGGTCATGTGAAGGGCCAGTTGCAAAGACCGCACAACCATCACCCATGATGCGAGCAGGTGAACCTTGTATCCAGAATGAATCACTACCGAGTTTGATTGTGATTTGATGACTATCTGACCGTATGGTATCCCAAGCTTGGGTTTCCCAGACCAGTTCACCATCTGATGTAGTGCGTGTTACTCGATCTCCGAGAGCGCGCAATCGTTTCCACTGTTCAGAAGAAATATGTTTTTCAGGTAATCGCATAGTTATCCAATCGATTAACATTAGTAAATGCGTGCCGTTCTGACTGGATTTGTACCACTGTGGTACAAAGTGCCCGTGTTACAGGTACGGGCACTGAAAAAACCAAGCATTGGATAATAGCGAAGCACAACTATACTTTTTCCATTACTGAGGTCAGTTCTGAACGTTCCGTACACCTTTTTAGAGTTGATAAACATGTTTAGCACTAGAAAGGAGTGAGGACTTGATTACGAAAGAGGACGAGTCGAACATTTTTCATTTCTTGAGTACGAGGTAGTGGTTGTTCGGCTGCGCCAAGAAGTAGCTTTTTAATGGAGCAATACTGGTGATATGAAGAACCGTTTGAATGAATAGAGACAAGCACTAATTTATAGCCTGTCTCTAGACTTCTATTCCAATATTTAGGAGTAAGGGTTGAAAGTTGCATTCTTATGAGGTCGTAGTTCTTCAAAGATATAAAACATGTCTAGTTGATTATTTCTAAACGCTTGGATAGCTTCTCGTTTAGTGAAAAACTGTTGTGATATACCGTGGTTTGGATTATCGATAACGTTATAACGGCCGTGGTTATCGCTATAAATGTAATGATTGTTATCAAGTTTGGTTTCATGTGGTTGTCTCATGTTGTTGTCTCATTTGATTATAGAGTCAGTATTTTACAACAGTGGTGAAACAATAACGTGAACATATCGATAAAGTCAACAGTTTTTTAGATAAAGTAAGAATATAAGAAAGCTAGAAAAAAGCCTCCACGCAAGCGTTGGAGGCTTTATATTATGTCTAGGCTGTGAACATTAACCACAGTGATGGCAGAATGCCCACCATGATAAAATAGCCTTCCATAATTAAGATTTCGCCAATTGACGAACTCTAGAGATTACGAACATAAGTCCGATAACGCCAGCCATTGCAGCGAATACAGCGGTAACGTCAGTTACAGCAGTGGCCATTTCCGCTACGATTGCTGTAGTGTCTAGAGCAAATGCACTAATTGGAGCTAGGAAAACAGTTCCGCCTAATGCTAAAGGTTTGATTAAATTTTTCATTTTTAGTCCTTTGTTTGCAGTGATGTTGTCTAATTAATTCTATGAGTAACGCGTACGCATGACAGTCTGTATTATTACTCGACCAATATAACCGATAGTCCAAACAAGTGCTATTGCCGCAGTAATTTCTAGCCCTTCTACTATTGATAAATCTGCAAGCGTTTCGACTTGTAAGTCAGCTTCTGGTACTACTTGCCATGCGTTAACGTTTGATCCATCTGCGCAACTTGGGTGATGTGTTGCGTTGAATGTCAGTGTGTGTATATCTGTATCGCACAATATAGTTACTCTAGGCATTGTCTTTCTCCCTTGTTGGATCGAAATAGCCGTGTTCAATAATTTTTCTGCACATGTTGTCAGTTGTAACAATTCGTGTGGCTTGCTGTGTATAACACTGGCAACGTTTTTCAGTGCTTATACAATTATATTTAGGGATTATTTTTGGCTCTGTTAGTCCATCGTATACTGGTGCAGTGTGTGGTAGCCCTTGTATGCGAGGTTGATTTTTTGCGAAATAATTGTCTAATGTTGTTTCGATAGTTTTAACAATTCCACCTTGATTATTTGTTCCTACTA
>CALCCU010000086.1 GCA_937900515.1 uncultured Gammaproteobacteria bacterium
GGCTAACTGGTTACGCGTCGCGACATGTTCTAAAATATCCATTTGGATACGCTCATCATTAGTATTGTTCAATTTCAGCAAAATCGTCGTAACACCACTAAGCGTTAACATCTCAATTATGGTGCTACGGCCAGTGTACTTACAGAACTAGTGGTGCACGACAGGTACTTCATCCCAATATATTGTTCGAAATGCTCATTGTTTAGTTTATTGAATGTCATCTTAAAACTATTAACCCGACATTAACCATGCTACTGATAATCTGCCCTCTAACCTCAGAACTGGAATGTTGTAATTTTGAGAGTCACTCATGAAAATGAGTCCTTATGTGATGGAGTTACCTATGGCTGAAAGGCTATTTTTAAAATGCAGGGCTAATGCCGCAAGTAGTCGAAACTTCTCGTCAGGCTCAGTTTCTAATACCTGCGGCCATATCTTTAGGCTGTGGCATTATGTTCGCAACGGTTATTACGTTACTATTAGCTTTATTTCCGTCATCAACCCAAGGAATCGCTCATGCTCACAGCCTTGCTGATTGAAGATGACTACGATCTCGCCAATACAGTAGTCGACTTTTTATCCTTGGAAGATATTGCCTGTGATCATGCCGCAAATGGGGTTTCGGGTTTAAACTTATTAGCTCAAAATCACTATGACATTGTCTTGCTTGATTTAAATTTACCACGACTTGATGGTTTAGCTGTCTGTGAAGCATTACGTAAACAAGGTGCTGATATTCCAGTATTAATGCTCACTGCACGTGACCAGCTCAAAGATAAGATAGCTGGCTTCCATGCTGGCACTGATGACTACCTAGTCAAACCTTTCGAACTTGAAGAGTTAGTTGTTCGTATCCATGCTTTGTCTCGAAGACGAAGTGGCCAAGCTAAATTATTGCAATGTGCTGATTTAATTATGAATTTAACTGACAAATCAGTCTCTCGATCTGGGGGGAAAATAAAATTATCACCTACTGGTTGGCAACTACTTGAAACACTACTACGTGCATCACCCGATCCTGTATCACGGAGTCAATTAGAACAGGCTATTTGGGGCGATGAATTACCTGATAGCAACAGCCTAAAAGTGCATATTTTTCATTTAAGAAAAAGCATTGATAGTCCTTTTGAAAAAGCACTACTTCATACCATTGTTGGTCATGGTTTTGCACTCAAAGATCAATAAGCTATGAAAAAGCCCATCAGTCTCAAGTTATCAATTTCACTGGCCGTATTATTCTTAGGTATTGCAATCGTATTTGCGTACTCGCTCATTAGCCGTCATTTCTTTTTCCTGGGAATGGATAACATCGTAGCAGCCAATTTAGAGCGTGCAGCTGAAACATATATCGATGCGACTAGATCAGGTTCAAACCGACAAAACACAGCACCAAACGGTTACATAATCAGCCATGAATGGCAGCAGCAACCCGAGATTATTCAGCAAACATTTAAGCAACCTAAGCAATCAAATCAGTTATACAAACACACATTTTCAGCCGTTTTCACGCCACCTGAAGTGATGTATTTTGTCATAAAATTGACCATCGATGATGAATCCGTATTTGTCAGCAGAACAGCCGCTGCAGCTGATGCCTCAAGGATGGTCTGGCGAAACATTAGAAATAGCGTCAATCTGCTACTCATTATTAGTAGTATCAGCATTGTTATACTCGCATTAGTTATTTGGTTGATACTTCGCCGTGTATCACAACCAATCAGCCAATTAGTGCACTGGATGCATTCGCTCAATACCAAAACATTAGCTAATCAACCGCCCGACTTTTATTATCCTGAACTCAATGAAATGGCTGACCTCATCCGTAACAGCCTCACGTCATCACAACAAAGCTTGGAGCGTGAAGAACGATTTCTTGGTTTTGCTAGTCATGAGTTAAGAACACCAATCAGCATAATTCGGAATAATATTGAACTACTCGCTAAACTTAAACAGTCTAAAAACATGGCTTCAGATGCAAAGTTTGATCATGTTATTGAGCGTATTGATCGTGCTAGTTTAACGATGAAACACTTAAGTGAAACCCTTTTATGGCTTAGCCGTGACAATAATGAGAATCTATCTCAACAAACATTTAAACTCGATCAACAAATTGAACAATTAGTCAGTGAAATGCAGTACCTACTGAGCAATAAACCCGTTGAACTAAGGCTTGATCTGAGCCCTTGTGATATTAGCCAGTCGCAAGTCGCAACACAGATCGTATTAGGTAATTTAATTCGTAATGCCTTTCAGCATACTTGGGAAGGTGAAGTCCTCATCCGCCAACGAGGCCACCACATAAGCATTGAAAATCATTGCCAACACTTTGATTCAGCTAATGAGTCAAACAGTGAGCAAGGTTTCGGTTTAGGCTTACAACTCACCGAACAACTCTGCCAAAAGTTACATTGGCATTATCTGAATACCATTCAGCAGGATGGACACATAGTGACACTAACACTCTAAAGTAACTTGTTTAATCAGGGCAAACTGGAACGGTATGGATCTGGTCAAGCTGAAGTGTCAGATCAAATCTGAACTAATACACCTCAGTCATCATTGCTAAGGCAAGTGTGCTTGCCATTGATACCGAAGTCATTCGGTAAATATTTAACCTGCTTTGAGTAATTAGCTGCTCTAGTTTTCCTGTGCGAAAACATTATTAACTCTTAATCCTATGCCTTGTTATTACCCAAACACTTAGTATTTATCATTCAATTTGAATGCAATTGGTATTCTGATTGAGAGTTGTTCTTTTTTGATTTCATTAGGAAATACAGGCAATGGTGATGCCTTTTTCAACATACGTAGCACAGCATCATCTAGTTTTTTGTGACCTGAACTTTTGCTGATCATTGATTCAAGTATTTTTCCTTGTCGACTCACCACAAAAAACAACGTTACGGTACCTTCCTGTTGACTGCGTCTCGCACTCTTTGGATAACGCTTATGACGTGCTAATTTAGCAGATAGCTCCGCAAAATAGGAACGTTCTGCCCCTTTATTTCCACCTGTAGAAACCGTATTTTGGCTACCAGTACTTATCTTTTTAGCTTCAACATTACTTTGTTTTGCCTTTGTCGATGTTTTAGTCTCGACAGATTGTTTTGGTTTGTTTTTTATTTCTGTCTTCGCAGGTATTTTTGACTGAACTTGCTTCGTTTCTTTATCAACTTTCTTTTTAGTAGGTTTTTGTTTCTTTATCTTGACTATATCTTTCTCAACAACCGTTTCTTTCTCAAGCTCAATCGGCTTAATAATTGGTTCAGGTATGGGCTGTTGTTGACGTTCCACTTCTTTAGCGGGCTCTTCTTTTATAGGATCTGGTTCTGGCTCTAACTGTGGTTCAACTTGTTCATTCACTGTTTCCGACATAGCAATACCTAAGTCTCCCAGCATGCCAAGATCCACCTCTATGCCTGATTCACCATTATCTTTAGCTGTATTAATTTCTTCTGGAACGGGTAAAGATACAAATGCAGCTACATGTAGTGAAAAAGCTAAAACCAATGCACCAAACCAATGATGTTTAGATATCATTCTATTTATTACTCCAACGACTGAGTAACAAGTGATATGTGATTGATACCTGCAGACTTAATCAGCATCAATACTTCTTGTAGTGCTTCTGCTGTTAGTTGGTTATCAGCTTTCAGCTCAACCACAGCTTTGTTATTTTCAGCCTCTGAAAACATATCAATATAGTGATTTAAGCGATCAGTTAACTCCTGAGCAGAAAGCTCCTTACCTTCGACAAAGGTTTTGCTATCAGAACTAACAACAACTTTAAGTTTGTCCAAATTAATATCTGCTTCATTACGTGATGTTGGAGGTGAGATATCTACTCCATCAGATGCCTCAATATGCCCTGCTACCATGAAAAAAATCAGCATTAAAAATACAACGTTGATTAATGGAATTAGGTTATCGTCGCTATTACTAGATCTTCTTTTAGATGCTGTATCTACTATCATTATTGAGTACCCGAAAATGAAATACGCTTAACACCAGCTTGTTTGAAAGCATCCATGACATTAACAATAGTTTGAACAGTGATTCCTTTCTCAGCCGAAAGCACTAAAGTAGACTCTAAATATTTCTGCACGAGTCTTTGAAATTCAACCGAATTACTAATTAACGTAGTTTGATTTTCAACATGTAGTTCACCTTGATTAGATCCTATTGTTACCAGAATTAAATCAGGTGTTTGAGATTCACTTGATGCAGGTGTCTGTAATTGAATCTGATGCCATCTCGAAAAAGTCGAAGTCAGCATGAAAAATAATAACAAGATAAAAACTACGTCAATCAGTGGTGTCAAACTGATCATATTTTTACGTCGGCCTTGTTCAATATTAAGCAACATGGCTCAACTCTTTTGAGGTGTTCACCGCTTTTAATGCAGCGGGCTTGTGCGTAAATATTTGCGTGATAACATCGTTCATTAATGCGGAGATACGTTCAACCTTTCGCTCTGCCCATGTGTGTGCCACTACTACCGGTATCGCTACAGATATACCGACGGCCGTGGTTAATAAAGCCTGCCAAATACCGCCAGAAAGCATGGATGGATCGACCTGATTACCTGCTGCCTCCATTTGCTGGAAAGCGACGACCATTCCTAATACAGTACCTAGCAAACCGAGTAATGGACTGAGTGTGGCAATCACTTCTAAGGGCCTCAGGTAGCTGCGAAGTTCATTCAGCTTCAGTGTTGCAACTCGTGTTAACTCTTCTCTTAATAAAGGCTCGTTAGGCGTAGTACTTCTAAGCCCTTTCATGGCGACTAACGCTAGGTGTTCAACACTATATTTAGGGTTAAGAAGACCTACTGCAACGTCATACTTTCCTTGCTTCCAGCGCGATAAACTCACACTAATCGCAGACCGCCTTTCCGCCTTAGCTGTGAAAAACTGTAAACACTTAATAAATACGATACTCAGAGCAACAATAGACATAACCATCAAAACCCAAACAACAGGACCACCCACTGTTAGAAAATCGACAATACGTGCTTCAAGGCCAACAATAGGTGCTTGAGTAACGTCTTGAACAACAGAGGGAGTATTAAGGAGAGCGCCCGCGACATCGGAGCTCGGTTGGGCCACATCCGTTATGACAGAATCGGCTGTGTTTTGGCTGGGGCTATCAAAAGTTTCGTTCATGTGAATCACTATCAAGTAGAATTTAATCTAAATGATAATAATTCGCATTAATATATTCAATGAAAATTTATACTTTCAATCAGTACTTGCTGAAATAACGGCTCTTAGCGTTCAGAATAAAGTCAAAAAAAGCATAATTATCTATACATAACAGAAACTTATTT
>CALCCU010000087.1 GCA_937900515.1 uncultured Gammaproteobacteria bacterium
TGTGGACTAAACCAGAATATTCAGACATGCGTTTCGGCTTTGAAGTAACAATGTATATCTGTAACCGTTAATATCGGTTTTTGATATGTGCTCGGGGCTTTGGCTCCGAGCATTTTCATTGTTAAATCAGATGAATTTGTAAATCAGGCCTATCTGATTTAGTCGTGACTCAACGGAATAATTATTTATGTATGTACATGTTTTAGGTTCAGGGGCTGGTGGTGGTTTCCCTCAGTGGAATTGCAATTGCGTCAATTGCAAAGGTGTCCGTGAAGGAACTATCAAGACAACTCCCCGAACTCAGTCTTCAATTGCGATTAGTGCGAATGGTACCGATTGGATTTTATTCAATGCCTCGCCTGATATTAAAAAGCAAATGGATGACTTCCCTGCATTGCAGCCAGCTCGTCAAGTACGTGATACAGCTATTACTGCTATCGTTATTACTGATGCTCAAATCGATCATGTAACTGGTATGTTAACTTTGCGTGAGCATAATAAACCTTGGGATGTATATACAACTCAAGCAGTGTATGAAGATTTAACAACAGGTTTTCCAATTTTCAATATTTATGACCACTTCCGTGGAATAAATCATCATGAAATTGCAACAGATGAAAGTACGTTCACAATCCCAACAGCAGAAGGATTAGTGTTTACGCCTGTACCTCTAAAGAGTGAAGCTCCTCCATACTCACCGCATCGTCACAATACTGTCCCTGGCGATAATATCGGCATGTTAATTGAAGATACGCGTAGCGGAAAGAGCTTATTTTATGCGCCAGGTTTAGGTGAAGCTGAACCTCACGTTCTTGAATATATGCGTAATTCAGATTGTGTATTAGTTGACGGTACAGTGTGGACAGATGATGAAATGTCTCATGAAGGTATTAGCGATAAGCGAGCACAAGAAATGGGCCATCTAGACCAGTCAAGCGATGGCGGTATTATGGATATTTTGAAAAGCATGGAAAAACCACGCAAGTTCTTAATTCATATTAACAATACCAACCCAATTTTAAACGAGGATTCTCCCCAGCGTAAAATCTTAGATGCTGCAGGAATTGAAGTGTCATACGATGGCATGGAACTCGAGCTTTAAATAATAAGAATTAATAAGGAATAGAAGCATGTCAGAACAAACACCTTGGACACACGAAGAATTCGAAGCACAATTACGTGCTAAGTCAGATATGTACCATTTTCATCATCCATTTCATCAGCTGATGCATGCGGGTAAAATGACAAAAGAACAAGTCCAAGGCTGGGTTGCAAACCGTTTTTATTACCAAACGGCTATTCCTATTAAAGATGCTGCGATCATGTCTAACTGTACGGATCGTGAAGTACGTAAACATTGGGTTCAACGTATTTTAGATCATGATGGACATGACGGTCATGGGGATGAGCCAGCTGATGTAGGTGGTATTGAAGCATGGTTACAATTAGGTGAAGCTGTTGGTTTGACACGTGAAGAGTTATGGTCAGAAGAGCATGTATTACCAGCTGTTCGTTTTGCTATTGATGCATATATTAACTTTGCGAAACAAAGACCATGGCAAGAAGCAGCAAGCTCTTCATTAACTGAATTATTTGCTCCGACGATCCATAAACATCGTATTGACCATTGGCCTGAACATTACCCTTGGATTGAGCCTCAAGGTTATAATTATTTCAAAAAACGTTTACATGAAGCTCCACGCGATGTCATGAATGGTTTACAAATTACTATGGATTACTACACAACACGTCCTGAACAAGAGCGTATGCTAGGTATTTTACAATTCAAACTAGATGTACTGTGGACTATGTGTGATGCTATGTGGATGGCATACGTTGAAAAACGTCCTCCTTACCGTACAGACTTGGAAGTAGAAAAATGACAGCACGCGTATTTAACGCAGATAGCATTCCGGTACTAGCACTGGGATATCGTTTTCAATGGGAACCTGCACAGAACTGTAATGTGCTGTTATATCCTGAAGGCATGGTTAAATTAAATGGTGCCGCTGGTGAAATATTAAAGCGCATTAGTGAAAAGAAACAAACAGTAGCTGAATTGATTGCTGAATTAACAGTTGCCTTTGAGGGCGCTGATTTAGGTGATGATGTGTATCAGTTTTTAGAGGAGGCTTTCAACAATGACTGGATCCGACCAGAATAAAGCACCAGGAAGTATTGGTGGCTCGATTGGCAGTGTGCGTGATCAAGTTCGTCAACCTCTATGGTTATTAGCTGAGCTTACCTATGCCTGCCCTTTGCAATGTCCTTATTGTTCAAATCCAATGGACTTTGCCAATGTTAAGAAAGAATTAACTACTGAAGAATGGTTAGATGTATTCCGTCAAGCACGAGCGATGGGAGCGACTCAATTAGGTTTGTCAGGTGGTGAACCATTAACTCGTCCTGATTTAGTTGAATTGGTACGTGAAGCACGAAAAATGGGCTTCTATACTAACTTGATTACATCAGGTGTAGGAATGGATGCATCTAAAGTTGCTGAGTTAAAAGAAGCAGGTTTAGATCATATTCAAGTGAGCTTCCAAGCAAGCTCTGAAGATTTGAATAACCTGATTGCTGGCACTGATGCTTTCAAGCATAAAATTGAAATGGCCAAAGCAGTTAAAGCGAATGGTTATCCGATGGTATTGTGTTTTGTAACACATCGCCAAAACATTGGACAAATGGATGAAATTCTAGATTTGGCAATTAATCTAGAAGCTGATTATGTTGAACTTGCTACCACTCAATATTATGGGTGGGCAATGCATAACCGTGATCAGTTATTACCATTGAAAGAACAGCTTGAAGAAGCTGAGGCGGTTGCACACCGGTATCAGGAAGAACAAAAAGGTAAGATGAAAATCTACTATGTTGTGCCTGATTATTATGAAGATCGTCCTAAAGCCTGTATGAATGGCTGGGGGAATGTGTTCTTGACTGTCACTCCAGATGGTACTGCATTACCGTGTCATGCTGCTCGTGAATTACCTGGAATGACATTACCTAATGTTAAAGATATGAGCGTTGAAGAAATTTGGCATGGTTCAGATGACTTTAATAAATTCCGTGGTTTTGAGTGGATGTCTGAACCTTGTCGTTCATGTGATGAAAAAGAAAAAGACTTTGGTGGCTGTCGTTGCCAAGCCTATATGCTAACAGGTGATGCAACTAATACTGATCCTGTTTGTTCTAAATCACCTAATCGTCATCTTGTTGATGAAGCGATTGCAAAAGGCCGTTTAGAATCTGAAAAACCAGTGGATGAAGCTAAGCCATTAGTATTCAGAAACCCCAAAAATTCTAAACTGATCAGTGGGCTTTAGTTCAGCAATTCGTACCCAAGATCTGACTAAGCAATATGGTCAGGTCTTAGCGGTACAGGAACTTAATTTAGATATTCAGCCAGGACAGTTTTACGGTTTATTAGGCCCAAATGGTGCTGGGAAAAGTACCACCATTCATATGCTAACAACGATGACGGCTGCAACGAGTGGGCATGCATGGATTGCAGGGCAGATGATTTCAGAAGATCCTGTAGCCATTCGCCGAGCTGTGGGTTTAGTTTTTCAAGATTCAGCACTTGATCGTACGATGTCCATTGATGAAAACCTTCAATTTGCAGCGGCAATGTACAACTTATCACCTACAGAAGCTAATGCACGTATCGATGAATTGTTGACTGTATTTGGTTTACAGCATAAGCGAAAAGCAAAATTGCTAGCACTATCAGGCGGACAACGTCGAGCGGTTGATATTGCTCGTGGTGTGCTGCATCGACCAAAAGTCTTATTCTTAGATGAGCCTACTATTGGACTTGATTTGCCTAACCGCCGTTCAATCTGGCGATTTGTGGAACAATTACGCCGTGAAGAAGGTATGACGGTCTTCTTAACAACGCATTATTTAGAAGAAGCTGCAGCTTGTGACCATGTTGATTTTATTCAAAAAGGTAAACTCCAGCATGGTGGAACACCGACCGAGTTAACGCAGAAATTAGGTGAAAATATTCTAGAAATTAGAACGCCAAACCCTGAAAGTATCGCGGCACAATTATCTCCACTGTTTGGTTCACCCATCCAAGAAGATGAAGAGTTAAGTTTTAAAATTCAGCAAGACGACGTCGATTTTTATCAATTGCAACAAACTCTTGGCGACACTGTGTCATCAATGCAATGGCGCAAACCTAATTTGAATGATGTCTATTTATGGACTTTTTGTAATCCTGAGCAAGGCGAGATGAAATGAGTTGGCGTCCAGTTAAAGCGGTAGTCGGACGAGAAATGAGTAAGTTATTTCGTCAGCGTGCTCGTCTAATTAGCTCAATGGTTAGACCGATGATTTGGTTACTAGTGATAGGTTCTGGTGTCGGCAGTATGTTGCAGGGAGCACAACAAGAAGGTTATTTAACCTTTCTTGTGCCTGGTATTGTGGCGATGACGCTATTATTCGCTGCCTTATTATCTGCACTCACATTAGTCTATGACAAAGAATTTGGTGTAATGAGAATGATGATGATTGCTCCGATTTCTCATTATTGGATTGTATTATCAAAACTAATCGCAGCTACGTTAACCGCTATGGTTCAGGCGACTTTATTGCTTGTATTGCTTTTAGCACTCGGTTTAATAAGTGTTAAAATTGCATTAAGTCTATTATTACCAGCCTTATTAACGGCTGTTTGTTGCGCGGCAATTGGTGGTCTCATTGCTGTGTGGTCTAAGAGTATTGATAATTTTGCAGTGATTATGAACTTTTTTATTTTCCCTGTTTTCTTTTTGAGCGGTGCTTTATATCCCGTCAATCAACTACCGGACTACCTTCACTATATTGTATTAATCAATCCATTTAGCTACGGCGTTGATTTACTTAAACATGCGGTGCCCAATGTGAATACCGATTTCTCGATTACGACTGATATCGCTGTGTTAGTAGGCTTTTCAATTATCGCTATTGCTATTGCCTGTTGGCGGTTTTCACGTGAATCTGTTCATGAGCCATTATTTCATAGGGCTTCAAAATAAGATTTAGTGGCAACTGCCTAGACCTTTTTTCTCTAAATAACATTGGTGATATTCTTCAGCTGGATAAAACGTTGCCGCGGAAGTAATTTCAGTAGCGATGGGAGCAGGATAGTAATGAGATTCTTCTAGGTGTTGTTTTGAGGCCTGTGCTTGTTGTTGTTGCTGCTGATTGTGAAAGAAGATACCACTACGATATTGTGTGCCAATATCAGGACCTTGTCGGTTAAGCGTGGTTGGGTTGTGTAATTTCCAAAAAATATCGAGTAATGAGTTAAAGCTAACGACGCTGTCATCAAAGGTGATTTCGATTGCTTCAGCATGGCCTGTTTCCCCTGTACACACTGACTTATAATCGGGATCAATTGTCGATCCATTAATATAACCAACACGTGTTGAAATTACGCCCGTTACCTGTCTAAATTGTGCTTCTACGCCCCAAAAACAACCCGCAGAAAATGTTGCAATTGCCATAATTAAATCTCACTATTAGTGTTTAATGTACATGATACAATACTGGTCATTTATACCGTATATAAAGCACTTAATTAGAGAACAAAATGAACGACGACGCCACAATCAAACCGAATAATTTTATCCGTAACATTATCAATGCCGATCTTGCCGAAGGTAAGAATGAAGGGCGAGTTCATACACGTTTTCCACCAGAGCCTAACGGCTATTTGCATATCGGTCATGCTAAGTCTATTTGCTTAAACTTTGGGTTGGCCAATGATTATGACGGTGGCTTATGCAATCTTCGTTTTGATGATACTAATCCAAGTAAAGAAAATGAAGAGTTTGTTAATGCCATTGAAAAGGATGTCCGTTGGTTAGGATTTGATTGGCAAGAGCGTTTATTTTTCTCATCAAATTACTTTCAAAAGTTGTTTGATTATGCCGTACAACTGATTGAGCAAGGCGATGCCTATGTGTGTGATTTAACCGCTGAAGAAACACGCGAATATCGTGGTACATTAACTGAGCCAGGTAAGAATAGCCCATATCGTGATCGTTCCATTGCAGAAAATTTAGATCTTTTCAATCGCATGCGTGCTGGTGAATTTCCTGATGGATCTAAGTTACTACGTGCAAAAATTGATATGGCATCACCGAATGTAAATATGCGTGATCCTGCTGTTTATCGTATTCGTCATGGTGTAGTCCATCATCAAACTGGCACTGAGTGGTGTATCTACCCAATGTATGATTATACTCATTGTCTTTCAGATGCCATTGAAGGAATCACACACTCTATATGTACTTTAGAGTTTGCTGATCATCGCCCATTATACGATTGGTTCTTAGATACTTTAAAAGTTGAATGTCATCCACAACAAATCGAGTTCTCTCGCCTGAATCTGCAATATGCCATCACGAGTAAACGTAAACTGACTCGCTTGGTTGAAGAAAATATTGTTGATGGTTGGAATGATCCGAGAATGTCTACTATTTCTGGAATGCGTCGTCGAGGTTATCCTGCTTCAGCAATTCGTGAATTCTGTGAGCGTATTGGTGTAACGAAATCTGATAACTCGGTTGAAATGGAAATCTTGGATGCCTGTATTCGTGAAGAGTTAAATGAAACAGCACCTCGTGCGATGGTTGTACTTGATCCAGTTAAAGTTGTCATTACTAACTACCCTGAAGATCATACGGAAGAGTTAATCGCCCCAAATCATCCACAAAAAGAAGAAATGGGCACGCGTATTGTGCCGTTTACACGTGAACTTTATATTGACCGCGCTGACTTTAAAGAAGAGGCTAACAATAAGTTTAAGCGTTTGGTTAAAGATAAAGAAGTCCGCTTAAGAAACGCTTATGTAATTCGCTGTGATGAAGTCATAAAAGATGATGCTGGCGAAATTACTGAGCTACATTGTAGTTATGACCCGGAAACATTAGGCAAAAACCCTGAAGGTCGTAAAGTGAAAGGTGTGATTCATTGGGTTTCTGCTGAGCATGGTGTTCAAGCAGAGGTACGGTTATATGACCGTCTATTTACAGTACCTCATCCTGATAGTGATAAATCGGTAGATGATTTTATTGATTTACTTAACCCCAACTCTTTAGTAACGCTGTCGAAAAGTGTGGTTGAAAAAAGTTTAGCTTCAACGGATGCTGGCGTTGTCTATCAGTTTGAACGTGAAGGTTATTTTTGTGCTGATGAAGAATTATGCAAGAATGGTAATTTAGTCTTTAACAGAACTGTTACATTGCGTGATACGTGGGCAAAAATTGATCAATAAGTGAGTATTAGACCCTAGTGTAAGCAAAAGGAATGAACATGTCACAATCTTTGAAAAAAGCTCATTTTAATATGCTAGAACAACAGATTCGGCCGAGTGAGGTGCGTAATGCTCGCGTGTTAAAGGCTCTTGAAGATGTACTTAGAAGTGATTTTGTTGATGAATCATTATCCGGACTTGCCTATGCAGATACAGAATTACCAATAGGGTTTGATCAAACTATTCTTTCTCCTGTATTTGTTGCCAGAATGTTGCAAGCAGTTGACGTTCAAGCTGATGAGCATGTTTTAGAGATCGGTACGGGTACAGGTTATGTCACTGCATTACTGTCTCAGCTAGCTAAGCATGTTACTACTGTTGAGATGATTGCTGATCTATCAGAGCTTGCCGCACGTAATCTGAGCGATAATGACAATGTAACTTTTGCAGTGGGTGATGCATCAAGAGGCTGGTCTTTGACTGATCGTATTGATGTGATTGTTTTAACTGCAGCGTTCCACGTTATTCCAGATGAATATTTACAAAGCCTGAAAGTAGGCGGTCGAATTCTTGCTGTAGTAGGGAAAAATGATCCTATGATGGTGACGGTAACTCGTCGTATATCGGAACGAGAATGGCAAACGGACAGTGTATTTGAGACCGTTATTCCAGCAATTATCAATGAAGAACCTCAACCACAATTTGAATTTTAGAGAGAATAATCTACGATGAAACAAATGACCGCAACGGAGTTACAGGACTATTTGGCTACAGGTGTATCGGCTGTTAAAATTGATGTTCGTGAGGCTCATGAACTTCAGAATGGCATGATTGAAGGTGCGCAGCATATTCCCATGCAAACTATTCCTGAGCAAATATTGAATATTGAGCAACATAAAAATGATCCTATTGTATTGATTTGTAGAAGTGGCATGCGTAGTGATCAAGTCGGCCAATATTTGGAACAAAGTGGTTTTACTGATGTCATAAACCTAGTCGGTGGAATGAATGCTTGGGCAAAAGATATCGATACCACAATGAATGTATATTAATTATTTCAAGGATTCGATAATGTTTAAACGTCTTAAGCTAGCAGTACTAATCGTCGCGTCGTTTGTTACAACGGTTAGTTCGGCAGAAGATTTAATCCAAGTCTATGACATGGCATTAAAAAGCGATCCACAATTATTAGCAGAAGCATCCTCTCGTCAGGCTGTTGCTGAATTGAATGAACAAGCAAAAGCACGGTTTTTACCCGTAGTAGGGTTATCAGCTAATGATAGTCAGAATTGGGCTGACGTCTCATCATCCACTAATAATAAGAATTATGATTACAATAGCTATGGTTATACATTGAGTGTGACTCAGCCAATTTATCGTCGTCAGAATAGTATTCAACAACAACAAGCTGATATTGCTATTGATAGTGCGGAAGCTAGTTACAAAATTGCAGAACAAGAACTCATTATTCGTGTGGCAGAAGGTTATTTCGACTTTCTAAGCCGACAGGATGAGTTAACCTTTGCTATTGCAGAGCAAAAATCTATTGCTCAACAGTTAGATCAAACTCAACAACGCTTTGATGTTGGTATGTCGACGATAACAGATGTGGTTGAATCTCAAGCGGCCTTTGATTTGTCTAATGCCACGGTCATTACTGCTAAAAATGAATTAGCAAACAGTAAAGAGCGTTTAAGAGAAACCGCGGGTACTTATATTGAGTCGTTAGCAGCGTTAAAAGAAGAAAGCCCATTAGTTCGCCCTGAACCAGAAGATATTAATGCTTGGAGTGAAGTGGCGCTTAAGCAAAATCCAACTTTAGTGGTCGCTCATTCTGCAGTTAATAATGCAGCTCAAACCATTGAGTTGCAAAGAAGCGGTCATTACCCGACTTTAGATATTGTTGGCCAAGCGGGCTACAACTCGCAGAATGATAGTTTGATCGGCGGTGATAGTCGCTCACACAATCAGAGTTTAAGTCTGCAATTGAACCTGCCGATTTACGAAGGTGGTGCGGTGACTTCTAGAACGCGTGAGTCAGGATTTCGCTTAGACCAAGCAATGCAAAATGAAGAGCAGCAACGTCGTCTGATTACTCGCTTGAGTCGAGAGTCATACAATAGCGTGATTTCAGGCATCAGTCGTGTAGAAGCATTAAAACAGGCCGTTAAATCAAACGAAAAAGCTTTAGAATCAACAGAAGCAGGTTATGAAGTGGGTACGCGTACAACGGTTGATGTATTGAATGTGAGAAGCAATTTATACAGAGGCTTACGTGACTACGCTAGCTCTCGTTATGACTATATTTTATCAAGTTTACGCTTGAAGCAAGCTGCTGGCACATTGAGTGTTGCTGATCTTAAGCAGCTTAATCAATGGCTAGGCAATTAAGTTTTGCAACACCATCATCCAGACCTTTTACTTAGTGATAATAGTTTATTTGTCGTTATTGATATTCAAGAGCGTCTGGTTGCAGCCATGCCTAATGATGTTGCTCAAAGGACGATTAAGCAAACAGGTCGACTTCTGACGGCAGCTACACAGCTAGATATTCCTGTTCTAATTACAGAGCAATACCCAAGAGGATTGGGATCTACCTTGAGTCAATTAACGGAGAAAGCTGACTCAGTAACAGTAATAGACAAAACCAGTTTTTCTTGTGCCAAGGTAGATGGATTTATGCAGCAGCTTGATGCGATGGAACGTCAACAAGTCATCCTTTCAGGTATGGAAAGTCATATTTGTATATTGCAAACAGCACTGGATTTAAAGGCAAAAGGCGTACAAGTCTTTGTGGTTGAAGATGCTGTATGTTCGCGGACACAAACTAACAACCTAAATGCTATTAAGCGAATGCAGCAAGCAGGTATTATCATAACAAGCATGGAGTCAGTATTATTCGAATGGTTGGCCGATGCAAAACATGCTGACTTTAAAACCTTATCGAAATTAGTTATATAAAGCATAGATAAAAGTATCGATGAAGTTCTCCTTAGCCATAATCACATTATTAGTTTCTATCAATGCCTCGGCATTTAATTTAGATGCTGAATTAGCGCCATTAGTGAAAAAGGTAAAGGGCTGTGTAGTGAAACAAATGGGCGATTCAGCATTACTTTCCCCTGAATTCAAAGAAATGATGGCGAATGGCCTAGTGGATTCAATGTATGCAGAATTAATAAAATCTTTGACAGTGTCACCAACAGATATTCCGCCTGAGTTTCAAGCTGATACTAAAGCTTGCATCGGCAGTGTAATGCCTGTCAGTTGTGACATATTATTGAGTGAACAAGTAAATACTAAACCCTGTCAAACGCTGCAGGACAAAGCACAGAAATATCAAAAATAACGATTAGTTATGCATTAACTGACGCTTATTGGCGACACCTTGTTTACTCGCTTTTTTGGCGACAGTAGTCTGTTCATAACCAGGAATACCTTTAAGTTTAGCCCGTTCAAAATCTAGGGCTAAGTGCTCCTTAACTACCTCAATACTTAAGTTAAATTGAGTCGTTAAGATTTCATAGAGCAGTTCAAACAATCGTTTTAGAGCGATCTTCCATGTGCTTCCAGCTAGTAAAAATAATTCATCTGATAACTGCATGAAGTTTTTGAATGGCTGTTCAGAAAGAATCAAGGGTAAGGTGTTCGTAAAACGGCCAGAGTTACCAATCATATCCCAGAAGCGAGCAAAACGGTTAACACGCTGCATTTCAGTAAATGAAATGTCTTTAGTCGTTAATATATTGTAGGGAGCCTCAGGGTTGTAACGTAGCTGATAGGTTTCATTATGACGGTTGAGTGGAGCACCTCGTAAGCGCTTTAATATGCCCATTTGAATTTCATGCGGCTTAAGAGCCACTAACTGATCAAAGCTATCGCCAAAATTATCTAGAGTATCACTAGGTAGGCCAAAAATAAGATCGGTATGGAGATGAGCACCTGTATTTTCACGTAGCCAAAGTAGGTTTTGTTTTGTTTTCTCATTGTTTTGTTTGCGGCTAATCAGATCTTGAATTTCAGGATCAAACGTTTGCACACCAATCTCAAATTGTAAGCTATGTTTAGGGAAACGTTGTAAAGCCTCTTTTAACTTGTCTGGTAAATTATCAGGCACTACTTCAAAGTGTAAATATAGATCATCAGTCATTCTTTCTAAGAAGAATTCTAAGATGGCAATACTGGTGCTTATTTTCAGGTTAAAGGTGCGGTCAATAAATTTAAAGTTACGCACGCCACGAGCTAACAATGAATCCATTGCATCAAAAAAGGGTTGTAGAGAAAATGCTTTAACTGTTTTATCTAATGCCGATAAACAAAACTCGCACTTGAATGGACAGCCTCGCGAGGCTTCAACATAAATAAGACGGTTACGAATATCTTCATCACTATAGTATTCATAAGGTAAAACTAATGATTCTAGCGGTGCAGCTTCACCTGTAATAAACTTTTGTTCTGGTAGATCCTGATTCAGTAATTGCTGACATAACCGTGGCAGACTGAGTTCACCAGGACCAGAAATAACATAGTCAGCAATGTCTGTCACTGG
Organism: uncultured Gammaproteobacteria bacterium; assembly: GCA_937900515.1. GTDB lineage: Bacteria > Pseudomonadota > Gammaproteobacteria > Nitrosococcales > Methylophagaceae. The sequence goes on from CALCCU010000087.1 coordinate 11,799, forward strand.
CGGCACGTCTGGGTGATGACTGACTTCTGGTCCGCCCAGTACAATAATGACGTCGGGTGAAATTTGCTTGATCATTGCAACGACGTTATTTACTTCGCTAACATTCCAGATATAAACACTAAAACCAATGATTTTAGGATTATCGGCTAGTAACTGCTCGACAATATTAATCGGCAACTCTTGTATCGTGAATTCGATGATGGTGGTCTGCTGCTGCAGTTTGCCAAAATTTGCGAATAGATAACGTAAGCCAAATGCAGTGTGCATATAGCGAGCATTAAGGGTGCTGAGAATAATATTAGATTTAAGTGACATCGAACTATTTTATCTTACATAGGTCAATAACAGCAGATAAATGTCATGCAAGGAGAAATGACATGTCAGTAATTTATGACTTTTCAATAAATAGCCTTCAAGGTAAGCGGGTCGATTTATCGTTATTTAAGGATAAAGTTATTTTGATCGTGAATACCGCTAGCCAATGTGGGTTTACCCCTCAATATGAAGGTTTACAAGAATTACACGATAAATATAAAGAGCAGGGCTTGGTAGTAATAGGATTTCCTTGTAACCAATTTGGCAAGCAAGAACCGGGTGATGCGAAAGTAATCTCTGAAGGTTGCCTTATTAATTATGGTGTCGACTTTTTGATGTCTGAAAAAGTAGAGGTGAATGGAGCTGGCAGTCACCCTATATTTACCTACCTAGAAGACTCGCTACCAGGTGTGTTTGGTAATAATATTAAGTGGAACTTCACTAAATTTCTTATAGGGCGTGATGGCAAACCACTTCAACGCTTCGCGCCAATTACCCAACCCAAAAAGCTGGAAAAATATCTTAAACAAGCCCTCTAGGTGTAGAGTGGTTTTGAAGGAAAGAGGAGAAGGGCATTGCACCCTATCTCCTTCAATTCAGTTAATTGAGCAGCATCTATTCGCGTAACCATTCCCATGAATGCATGACTTCATTTTCATGGTTATAGGTTTGTTTATACCATTGAATGCACATTTTAGCGGCTAACATCAATAACATCAGCACCCATAAAGACAAAAGTGAGGACATGCTGACCAAAGCCACATACCATAAATAGTGAGCGAGAGTAGTTTCGATGATAACACTAGTCGACGAGATCAATAGTGAACCGATGCTACTAAGCGTTAATACAAGAATGAGCTTATTAAGGAATTTATTTTGTATTGCCATAGTTCATTACCTCCTTAGTTAAAATAGCTGACTATAGTCAGGCTGTGAAGTTCAGATTTAAGGTGATTTATAATTAATTGGGATGACCACTATTCTGACTTTTTGATTAACAGATTAGCTCGGCAAGATGAAATCAAGCTGAACTTGGTAATAAAATTTGTTTTTATATAGACTAAATTGATCAGTGAAATTGCGGCAAATATGCCACTGGGGGTATCGACTGTAAAACTGACGATGTCTAAGCGACAAATAAGAAATGCCGAGTTAAATTACAAGTTATTAATAGTCAAGTAACTATCTATTTCAGAGATGGTATTTTTACCAGGCGTTAATATATTGGCTATATCTAAGGCTGCTACTAATTGATTAAGCGCATTTTGGTCTGCTTTGGGTAAGGACTGTGTAGAAGAATCAATATAGCTTTGTAGTTGTTTACTAATTTGAACGATATTTATATTTTTACTGTTGTCAGTTGGGTTGTTAAAGTCATCAAGTACCGTTTTAGCTTGCTGTAAAATATCAATGAGTGAATTATTAGGATCGACTTTTTTTACCGATGCGGTAAAGTCATCAATAAATTTGGATAGCTCATCCACGCTGGCAGCACTATCGTCAGACTCGCGAGTCACCGCTTTTGCACCTAATTTACTTGCTTCATCAGGTGTTATAAATCCGAACTCTTCTAGTCGTTGGATGAATCCTGGCGTGATCGAGAATGATTCAATGCCAGCAGAAAAAAACTCTTCATTTAATTGTTGAATTTTTTGAGCTCGGGTGGAGATTTCTACTTGCTCACCTTTTACTGTTTTTTCAGTACTATTACTAGCAGCAGTTTGTGTCTTCACGACGGAGTTACTTTGCTGGGCCGCAGTTGTTTGGTTTTGATTGATTTGACTCGATGTCGCTGAATTAATAGTCGTCATTACTCGTATACCTTATTTTTGACACACGGAGTAATTAGCAACTTATATGCCTGTATTTTTCCTAATACAAGCCTTACCGCCTAGTTTTAAAAAAGCTATAACTAACTTAGCTAAGCCATTAATCAGTTTTTAAGTTTATTTCCATATTCTTCTAACTGATTCAAAACTAATCTCTTCTCAGCCGAACTAGTTTCTTGTCGACATGTTTCAATTTCTTCAAAAAACCTCGAAAAGGTCAAAATCTTACTATTAGACTCATCTGTTAAACGTTGCTGACGATATTGCTGCCACTGCTCTTGCTCATCTGTTGATAAACTCTCCGGCCAATTTCTCGCACGATATCGAAATAACATCTCAGGCAAGCGAGCATCATCAAACGGAATTGACATGGTTTTCAATATGGAAGGCTCAGCTTCTCGGATCATTTCCATCTTACGTTTATCATTACCACTGAAAAAGCCACCACCATACAAATTAGCATCAGGGTCATCATTGGCTTCATAGTCTGGTTTGGTGAAGATAGCATTAATTTTTTCAGTTAAATCACCCGCGGCATTGAGCTGTTGCAGATGAGCGTAATGTTGTTCACGATCGATTTCTAAACGTTGAGCCGCCTCAGCATTTAATGTACTTTCTGGAACCACTACCGGGCATTTATTAATATGTATTGTTTTAAGTGCGGGTCGAGATACGCCTTCCGGAAGCTCTTTAAACCGTGTGTATAAACGCTCACGTAATGTATCGGCATCTAGGTTTATTAGATCGCTCGGGTCATGGCGTAAATCATAAACAATGATGCCGTTATTATTCGTCGGATCTTGAGCGATAGGAACCACTAAAGCCGTGCCACAGTATTCGCTGGGGTACATGCGTGACACATGAATTACAGGTGTGCGATCACGAAGATTTAATAAGGGTGCCACTGCATTTTTTTGACGATGTTGAAATACATAGTCATACAGTTTGGGCTGTGCTGTTTTAATTAGCTTTGCAACAGCGATGGTAGCTTTTACATCTACTAATGCATCATGAGCACCAGCGTGTTCAATGCCGTTAGCTGCAGTAAGAGCTTCTAGTCTAAAGCTCGGCTTACCGGCTTCGCTATCAGGCCAGTTAATTCCTTCTGGACGTAAAGCTCTTGTAAGACGAGCCATATCAATGATGTCCCAACGTGAGTTACCATTTTGCCATTCGCGTCCATACGCATCGTAAAAATTACGATATAAAGTGAAGCGAGTAAACTCATCATCGAAACGTAAGCTGTTATAACCAACACCACAGGTATTGGGCTGGGAAAATTCATTATGAATTTGTTTGATAAACTCAGCCTCAGTTATGCCTTTTTCATTGGCTTCCTGTGGCGTAATACCTGTGACTAAACAAGCATACGGTGAGGGTAGGCTATCATCGGCTTGTTTACAATAAATCATCAGCGGATTACCAATAATATTTAAATCTTCATCGGTGCGAATTCCTGCAAATTGCGAGGGGCGATCATAACGAGGATCAATGCCAAAGGTTTCGTAATCGTGCCAGTACAGTGTGCTCATGATTTATTTCCTATGCTAGTCGCAAGGTTTACATATTAAGGATATTGTTATTCTACGGGTCTTTCACGCATAAATACTGGGAATCTTGGTATTTTATTTTTGGTGAGGCCGAAATATTTAAAGGTGATAATACTACCAATTTTAGGTGGGTGTTGGCGTTGTTGGTCTGATAAGCCGGAGCCTATAAAAAAAGTCAGGCCCGATGCCAGTTTGCAGTGTAAAGCACCCGTTTGTCCCTTGTATTTTCCTTTACCAGTTTTGTAGGCAATCACTATGCATTCCGTATCTTGATACTGTTTGACTTTTAATGCACCACTGGATCGACCTGTTTGATAGAGAGTCGCTGGTTTTCGAACGACTAATCCTTCACCTCCTAAAGCAATGACTCTGTTGAGTTCTGTTTGTAATTGTTCCGAGGAGTTAACTGTTGTTTGTGGAATGACTTTTAGAAATTTAGAGGGGTGTTTGTTTAGAAAATGTTTTAAAACTGACAGTCTAGCTAATAAGCTTCCTGGTTGATTAGGTACTTCAAAAATATTGTAGCTGATGCTTTTCCAACGTTTGTCTGGTGTCTGAGTGCGAACGATTGAGCTAATGGTTTCGAAGTCATTACGGTGAGTCCATAATTCGCCATCAATAGCGAAAGGCGGTAAGCTCTGGATAAACCAGTCAGGAGCAGCTATAGGATTACCTTTACGGGTTGTCAGTGTCCTACCATCCCAAATGGCTCGAATGCCATCGAGTTTTTCACTCATCAACCAACCTGTGACATCTTGCGATTTATCGTAGGTTTTAAGTAATAAAATCTCCATGTTTTGTGCATGACACAAAGGGCTAAAACATAGCAGTACTGTTAATAGCCCTTTAAAAATCCATTTAAATGTCATCGTAGCGCTTATTCTTTTATAGTGTTGCGAATACCTTTTCTGCAGCATCTAATGTAGCTTGAATTTCTGCTTCGCCATGAGCGGCTGAAACAAATCCCGCCTCATATGAGGAAGGGGCAAGATAAACACCTTGTTCTAACATGCCGTGGAAGAATTTCTTGAAACGCTCTTGGTCGCATTTGCTGACTTGTTCGAAACCGGTCACTTGTTTTTCATCAGTGAAAAATATGCCGAACATCCCACCCACTTGATTAGTTGTGAGTGGAATACCAGCTTTATCAGCACGTTCTTGTAAACCATCAACCAGTGCTTTTGCAGTAGCTGATAAGTTTTTATGAAAGTCAGGTGCTTGTACCAATTTAAGGGTACTTAACCCAGCAGCCATGGCAACAGGGTTGCCTGATAATGTACCCGCTTGATAAACAGAGCCGAGTGGTGCAATACATTCCATTACTTCGCGTTTACCGCCAAAAGCACCAACAGGTAAACCACCACCCACAACTTTACCTAATGTTGTTAAGTCAGGTTTTACATCATAGTATTCTTGCGCGCCACCTAATGAAACACGAAAGCCAGTCATGACTTCATCAAAAATAAGTACGGCGCCGGATTGGTCGCAAATTTCACGTAAACCTTGTAAGAAACCATCTTCTGGTGGAATGCAATTCATATTGCCTGCAACAGGTTCAACAATGATGCAGGCAATTTGGTCGCCTAATTCGGCGAAGCATTCACGAACTGAATCTAGATCATTATAGATAAGGGTTAGTGTATGCTCGGCAAGCGAAGCGGGTACACCAGCGGATGAAGGTTCGCCAAGGGTTAATGCGCCCGAACCTGCTTTCACTAGTAATGAATCTGCATGGCCATGATAGCAACCTTCGAATTTAACAATTTTGTCACGGCCAGTGTAACCACGCGCAAGACGAATGGCGCTCATAGTCGCTTCTGTTCCAGAGCTCACCATGCGAACTAACTCCATTGAAGGCACTAGACGACAAAGTGTATTAGCCATTTCGATTTCGATTTCAGTCGGTGCACCAAACCCTAAACCATGTGAAACTGATTCTTGTACAGCACTAATCACTTCAGGGTGTGCATGGCCTAAAATCATTGGCCCCCATGAGCCGATGTAATCGATATAACGTTTACCTTCAGCATCGGTTATCCAGGCACCTTTACCTTCGCGGAAGAATATAGGATCGCCGCCTACACCTTTAAAGGCGCGTACAGGTGAATTAACACCACCAGGAATATGGTTTTGGGCTTCTGAAAAAAGGTCGTGATTAGTATGTGTAGTTGTCATGAGGAACCGTAATCTCGTTATATGTTAGGCGAATTAATAAGCTAACTTATGATTATATATTACCGTGATAATTTCTGGGGGAATCGAGTGACTAACTCTTCTAATAATACAGATACAAATGAGCTATGACGAAACGCGTATAGCGGTATTTATAATAGTTAACTTTGATGGTTGTACTACTTGACTCGTCGCTATAGGTCTAATCTTTTTGGAATAGAATCAAAAAAGTAAGCCTTATTAGGTGAACAAGTTTGAAGATATGCGATAATCGCGATTTATGATTAAGAATAGTACCAACCTATTATGAGCTTAAAATTTCGTATTATTGTGATTGTCACGATTATCTTATTGATCAACTTCGCTGCGGCGGGATATTTCATGGTCAAAAATGCTCGTCAGGCACTAGTTTCAGAGATGGATTCCAGTACTCAGTTGGCAAAAGGGCTACTAATCAATGCATTACCAACCTTACGATTTTCTAATGATCTAAGTGAACGCTTAAAACTAATTGTCGATAGTGTAAGAGATACCCGTCATATCCGTGCATGGTTTGAAGATATGCATGGCAAACCACTTATAGGGAATGAAGAGCAAACTCAATTTATAAATAAACCTGATGAGGTTCCTGATTGGTTTATTCGAATCATGGAGCCTGAAGCTGTTGCTTTTAGGCGACTGATTACCAAAGGTAGTAAATCGTATGGTTACCTAATTGTTGAAGCTGACCCTAGTGATGAGGTGAGTGAGGTTTGGCGAGATGTAAAAGTTTTATTTAGCCTAGGTACTTTTTTCTTAGTACTTATCTTAATACTTATTTATATAGCCCTTCGCCAAGGACTAAGATCTTTAGGTTTATTAGATGAAGCTCTTGGTAAATTAGAAAAAGGTGACTTCACTGCTCGAGTCGAAACTTCTGTTGTGCGTGAACTGGCACCGATTCAGAACCGCTTCAATCATATGGCGAGAGTATTAGAAAAAACGATGGCAGAAAACCACTCTTTAGCCGGTAATATGCTAGCTGTTCAAGAATCTGAGCGTCGTGATTTATCGCGTGAACTGCATGATGAGCTGGGACCTTGTTTGTTCGGTATTCGTGTTGATTTGTCTGAAATAGAGCGCATGGCTGCTGAGCATCATATTATTGAAATTGAAAATAAAGTTGATTCAGTTAAATCTATTACCAACCATATTCAATCGTTAGTTAGAAAGATGTTAAGTCGTTTACGACCGCTCACTCTTGATGATTTAGGCTTGGCAGATGCTTTGAGAGATATGATTCGCAATTGGCGAGAAAGACAGCCGGAGATAGATTGGGAGTGGGACTTCGTCGGAGATTGCAGTGCTTTACCTGATACTATTCAAGTAACGGTGTACCGTATTGTGCAAGAATGTATGACTAATAGTGTGCGACATGCTAAACCTAAACATGTCAAAGTAGAGTTACGTCTAGAACGAGACAATCTAAAAATAACCGTAACGGATGATGGTATAGGTTTAAAAGCTGATGTTATTCGAGGCTTTGGTTTAATAGGTATGCGTGAACGAGTCTCAGCTCTTGGAGGTCGAATTGCATTTGATACTGAAGAAGGTAAAGGGTTGCAAGTCAGGGTCTTAATACCGCTAAAGGATAAATAATGGAACATGCTGTAACAACAACGATTTTAGTAGTCGATGACCACCCGATTGTAAGAGCGGGCTGTCGACAACTTATTCAACAAATACCATCAGCAAATGTAGTTGAAGCTGAAACAGGTGAAGATGGTTATCGCTTATTCCAAGAAATCTATCCGGATATGGTGTTACTTGATATTACTCTACCTGGTATTGGTGGATTAGAAATATTAAGGAAAATGCGAGCAAATCGTGAAAATGCCAAAGTACTGATGTTTAGTATGCATGAAGACCCCGTGTTTGCATCTCGAGCCATGCAAGCCGGCGCAAGAGGTTATATCACCAAGAATAATGCTGCCGATCATCTCGTTGAAGCGGTACAAAAAGTCTTAGATGGGAAAACTTACCTTAGTCCCGACACTGCTCAGCAGTTGGCAATGTTAAATGTAGGGGCAGAGACGAGTCAGTTAAGCGATTTATCTCGCCGAGAGTTGGAAATTTTACGATTACTTGGTGAAGGTAAAAGTATGACGGAAATAGCGGATTTATTGGGTATTAGCTATAAAACTGTGGCAAATAATTTAACGCAAATAAAAAGTAAATTAGCGATTAGTAAAACTGCTGAATTAATGCGTTTTGCAATTAGTCACGGCTTATCTTCATAGCTTTTTTCTAAATTACATAGATACAGAGAGGAAGAACTTCCTGATTTATTAGGATAAGTCGCTCATTCTAAAATAGATTGATCTACGTAGAATGTATCTCAAGTTTTAAGAATTCAGCTTCTTAACCAACTTAATTTTCTCTCTCCTTCTTATTGAAGGTTTAACCAGACCCTAGTGTCTGGTTTTTTTTTGGGTGAGATCCCTGATTTTTAATTCGTTTTTGCGTTCCACTTAGCTCCATTCCTTGATAGTATTGCTCTTTAAGTTTGATATCAGTCGATAACGACATTGATTAAGACATAATTTTGTTTTGGGTTACTACATGTACAAAAAGAAATGGATTGGACTATCGCTGTCTGGACTAATGGTGCTGCTCAGCATACCTACTTTAACTTTTTCCGACAGTCTTCAAAGCTCAATAGAAGCCCAAGTAAAAACGGACATTGCAGCACAACAATCTCAAAAAAATATTGATAATGTGTCTGACGAAACAGTACAAATGTTGGCCGAGTACCGAGAAGTACTAAGACAGACGGAAAGCCTCCATGCGTATAACGAGCAATTAAATAAGCTTGTTACTTCACAAAGTGAGGAACTGGATGCAATTGATCTTCAATTAAAGAATATTGAAGCTACTCAGCGAGACATTGTTCCTTTAATGCTGAAAATGATAGATACCATGTCATTATTTGTTGAGCTGGATGTACCTTTTTTACCAGAAGAGCGTCAGCAGCGCGTAGCTCAACTACAAACCTTGATGGAACGTGCTGACGTAACCCTTGCAGAAAAGTATCGTCGTATATTAGAAGCGTATCAAGTCGAAACTGAGTATGGTCGTACTATTGAATCGTATAAAGGTGAGTTAACCCTAGATGATAAAACACGAACGGTAGATTTTCTTCGTATCGGACGAGTTAGCTTATATTACTTAAGCTTAGATGGTATGGAAGCGGGGGTATGGAAAAAACAAGCATGGCATAAATTGGGCGACCAATACAGACAGTCTATTTCACATGCTATAAAGGTTGCCAAAAAACAATTACCACCTGACTTATTAGTGTTGCCTGTTCAAACTGCGGAGGCGGCACAATGAAAAAATTAGTAGCACTTGTGCTAGCGGTCGCACTATCATCTTCTGTTTATGCGGCAGACAAACCTGAAAACTTAGACGCGCTTTTAGAACAAGTAAAACGAGAGCGTGTTTTAGAACAGCAGCAAAATAAATTACGTGAAGCTGAGTTTGTTAATGAGCGAGATCAGCAAGCGCAGTTACTTGAGCAAGCTAAAAAACAACTTGCTTTTGAGGAACAAAGAACGGAACAACTTAACCAATCTTTCCAAGATTATGAAAAGGGATTGGCAGAGAAAGAGCAGCTATTACAAGAAAAATCAGGCTCACTAGGTGAGCTGTTCGGTACGGTTCGTCAAATGGCTAATGATAGCCGTAGTGTTGTAGATGGATCGATGACGTCAGCAACAAATAAGGCTCGTACTGAGTTTTTGACTACGTTAACAGAGCGTAAGCAGCAACCTACGATTGAAGAATTACGACAGTTTTGGCTAGTCCTACAAGAAGAAATGACAGAGTCAGGTAAAGTAAGTCGATTTACTGCACCGATCATTACTGATCAGGGTGAAGTTGATGAGCGTACAGTGACTCGTATCGGCGTTTTCACAGCCTTTAGTGATGGTAAGTTCTTAAGATATTTACCTGAAACAGGTAATTTAGTGGAATTGGGTCGTCAACCTGTAGAACGTTTACGTGACTTAATTAGTGACTTTGAAAGCAGTACAGAATCAGAAATGATGCCTGTTGTCATTGATCCAACTCGCGGCGCTATTATGGCTTTATTAGTTCAAGCGCCAGATCTTAAAGAACGAATTCAGCAAGGTGGTTGGATTGGCTTTATCATTCTAGGCTTAGGTCTGGTCGGGTTACTTGTCGCTGTTCAGCGTTTTATTTATTTAACTATTGTTGGACGAGGTGTGGCTAAGCAGCAAAAACTAAGTGCTGTTAATTTGAAAAACCCTTTGGGTCGAATTTTATCGGTTTATAGCGATACCGTTCAACAAGATATTGAAACCTTAACTTTGAAATTAGATGAAGCGATTCTTCGTGAAATCCCTAAAATTGAACGAGGCCTAATCACTCTTGCCATTTTGGCGGCGATTGCCCCAATGCTTGGTTTACTCGGTACCGTTTCAGGCATGATTGAGACATTCCAGTCGATTACATTATTTGGTACAGGTGACCCTAAATTAATGTCTGGTGGTATTTCTCAGGCATTGGTAACGACTGAATTAGGTTTAGCTGTCGCGATACCGCTGCTATTAATTCACAGTGCGATATCAAGCAAAAGTAACCGTTTAGTTCAAATTTTAGATGAAGAAAGTGCAGCCCTTGTTGCACGCAATGCAGAAAAGCAGAATGGAAACTCTGACAAATAACCTCTTTAACATTGAGTTACTACTAGAAAGCGGTGGAACCGTCTTGTGGTTAATTCTGTTGTCATCCGTACTAATGTGGACGTTGATTATTGAGCGTTATATGTTTGTGTACGTCATGCACCCCAAACAAGTGAAGCAATTATTACAAAGTTGGCAACAACGAACAGAGCGTCACAGTTGGTATGCACAGAAAATAAGACAAGGCATGATCTCTGAGAGTAGCGCCTCTCTACATCAGCATTTAATGGCCATAAAAACATTGATCGTAGCCTTACCTATGCTTGGTTTATTGGGAACAGTGGATGGCATGATCCAAACCTTCGATGTATTGACTGTCTTTGGAACGGGTAATGCCCGAGGCATGGCAGGCGGAATATCTGTCGCCTTGATCACTACAATGGGTGGTTTATTAGCAGCATTGTCAGGTATGTATTTTAGTACGCAGCTAGAGCAACGTGTTGCAAGGGCAGAGGAGCAGATTGCTGATGGTTTACGTAGACACTGAATATCTAGACATTGGATACCTTGAGATGAATTATGAGAAATAGACATTCACGTCGTCAAAGTGGCGCTATAGCTGAAGTTAATATGACGCCACTTATTGATATGGTCTTTATTTTATTGATCTTCTTTATTGTGACTACTTCTTTCGTCAAAGAAACAGGTGTTGATGTGAGTCGACCTTCTGCAAAAACTGCCGTCAAAAAGGAACACGCAAATATTCTGATATCAATTACCCCCAATGGTGAGATTTGGATGGATAAACGACAAGTAGATCGTCGTGCTGTTCGTGCCAATGTTGAACGAATGCATGCTGAAAATCCAGAGGGTTCGGTGATTATTTTAGCGGATCAAGAAGCTAAAACAGGCATTTTGATTGAGGTGATGGATCAAGCACGTTTGGCTGGTGTATCAAATGTTTCCATTGCTGCTGAACGTGATTAAGGTTAACTGATTAGATGCGTTTAGCCATTGGCTTAATTGTTGCGATAGTGGTCAATTTTGGTTTGTTTACCTTAATGCAGAAAATGACCTCTTCAGATAGTATTGATCGTGTAGTCACCGAAGATATACGCTTATTAGATTTTGTGCGTCTTAAGCGTGAAACTCAAACTGAAACAAAAAAGCGAGAGTTGCCAAAGAAACCACCACCGCCTAAGAAGCCACCACCACCACCAAAAGCACCAGCACCAAAAGCAGACAAATTAAAAGCACCTACACCAAAATTGGATGTACCCCGGATTGATGTACCTCTCAATATAGCTGGTGGTCCTTATTTAGGTGATTTCTCCAATGCACCTAGTGCAGCACCTGCAGCTCCGGTTACTGCGCCTACAATGGATGACGAAGTGATACCGTTAGTACGGATCCCGCCTCGTTATCCACGTTCTGCATCTCGTAGAGGGATAGAAGGTGTGGTGACAGTGTCGTTTATGATTACTAAAGATGGCCAAGTTCGTGACCCCGTTGTTGTGAGTGCCAAGCCTGAAAATATCTTTAACAATGCTGCATTAAAAGCAATTAAAAAGTGGAAGTTTAAAGCTAAGCTTGTGAATGGGCAGCCTGTAGAGCGTCAAGCCACACAAGATATTGAATTCAAGTTGGCCAAATAAATGATACAACTCAAGCAACTTATTGCTATTTTATTGTTACTGCATATCTCACCGCTGTGGGCCAAAAGTGATGATAAGTACCTACTGACCGAAAAAACATATAAGGCACTCAGTGTAGCCCAAGAGTTAATGGCGGAAGATAAAAATACCCAAGCTGAAAAGCAGTTGAATAAATTGCTAAGCGAAGTAACTGCGGGTTCTTATGAACAAGCTGTTGTGCAGCAAACTTTGGGTTATTTGTATTCGAGTAAAGAAAACTACAAAAAAGCCAGTCAGTTGTTTCAGCAAGCATTAGATTCAAAAGCACTACCTGATAAGGTGAGCCGTGATTTGCAATACAATCTAGGCCAATTATTGCTGGCGGATGATCAATATAAGAAAGGTGTTCAAATTTTAGAACAATGGTTACAGAATGAAGCTCAGCCGCCTACTAGTGCTCGAGTCTTGTTAGCGAGCGCCTACTATCGACTTCAAAGTTATACTAAAACTATTGAACACATTAGCATTGCAATTAAGAAAGATAAGTCTGCAAAAGAGGCGTGGTATCAAATATTGTTATCGGCTCACTTGGAGCTTAAGCAATATAAATCAGCCATTAAAGTATTAGAAACACTCGTTTCAACATATCCTTACAATAAAACGTATTGGTCACAGTTAGCATCGCTCTATCTACAACAAGATAAAGACTTTACGGCCTTAGCAGTGAAGATGTTAGCTCAACGTTTAGAGCTTGGCGATAGTAAGACATTGATTAATTTAGCTGATATGTATCGTTATTTGAGAGTGCCATACAAGTCCGGTAAATTATTAGAGTCCGCATTAGATGCAGGAGTTATTGATGCGAATTACGATAACTTGAATAAATTAGCAGATAGTTGGCTAGCGGCTAAAGAAAATGTAAAAGCAGTTGAAGTGTTAAAACAATTAACTGCATTAGATAGCAGTGGCGAGTCAGATCTAAAGCAAGGTCGAGTATTATTTGGTATGGAAAAGTGGCAGCAAGCGGAGCAGTCATTGTCGAAAGCTGAGGAAAAGCTATCAGGAAAAAAAGTCGGTATGACTGCTTTGCTAATAGGAATGACTCAATTTCACCAAAACCATTTACAGCAAGCGAAAAAGAATTTTATCAAGGCTACCAAATACAAAGGAGAGCGTAATCAAGCAGGACAATGGTTACGGCATATAGAACGATTATTAGAGGAACAGTCTAATGAAAAGTCGTGAAGACTTAAAGCTGCAACTGGTCGAACACTATAAATGGTTGCGCCAATATGGTTGTAATGATTCTCATAGTGGCAATGCATCATTTCGTTGGCAGGATGAAGTCTGGGTAACACCAACTGGCTGTTGTGCTGATACTTTACAAGCTGACGACTTAATTTGCTGTGATATTAGTGGACGAGTTGATGAGGGCGCTTCACTTGATGCGCCATTACATATTCAGATCTATCAGAAAAATACCAAGGCTCAGGCAGTATTTCATAGTCATGGCCCTCATACTGTTGCAATGACTTTTTCTGGCCAAGACTTTGTGCCGATTGATTTTGAAGGGCAATATTACTTTCCCTTAGTTCCTGTTATTACTATCGCTTATGATCGCTACGTTCATGAAGCACCAGCGGCAGTTGCGAATGTGTTGGCCGATCATAAAGTTACCGTTGTAAGAGGACACGGCGTGTATGCAGTAGCAGAAACAATCAACCTTGCTTATAAGTGGAGTTGTTCTGTGGAACTATCGGCTAAAACGGCTTGGTTAGAAAAGCAGATTAATTAAAATAACAATCACTGTAACTTTGCTGTGACTTATTAGTCAAAGCACTTCCATAAATGTATAAGGACGTTGAAATGTCATCAGCTGACTATTTGAGAACGCCATTGCTGACTGGTAATGATATCGAAGCGAAACGTGCAGAAATAAAAGCATATTTTAATGCTACGTCTGATCGCTATGAGTCTTTGTTTGAAGTATTAATTGATGATAAAGCTTATTATCAGCGGCCTATTCCGTTGAGGCACCCACTGATTTTCTATTACGGGCATACAGCTACTTTTTTTGTTAATAAACTTATTTTGGCTGGCTTAATACAAAAGCGTATCAACCCCGATTTTGAATCAATGTTTGCTATAGGTGTTGATGAGATGAGCTGGGATGATCTCAATCAAACTCATTATGACTGGCCGGAAGTGAGTGCTGTTAAAGCTTATCGTCAGCAAGTCCGGGCCTGTATCAATAACTTAATCGACTCGGCCCATCTGAGTTTACCGATCGATTGGGATAATCCTTGGTGGACGATTCTGATGGGCATTGAGCATGAGCAAATTCATATCGAAACATCATCTGTATTGATTCGACAACAAAATTTAGAGTGGATTAAACCTCATCCAGCTTGGAAGACTTGTCAAAATAGCGGGCTTCCTCCTGAAAATTCATTATTAACGGTATCTGCTGGAAGGGTTGAGTTAGGTAAACCCTATGATGATCCAATTTATGGTTGGGATAATGAGTATGGTCATCATCAAGCTGATATAAAGTCATTTGAAGCAAGTAAGTACTTAGTTAGCAATTATGAGTTTTTAGCGTTTGTTGAAGCAAATGGCTATAGTAATGATGACTATTGGTTAGAAGAAGGACTGCAATGGCGTAAGTTTACCAAAGCCAAGCATCCTACCTTTTGGATAGATTCAGAACAAGGCTGGCAGTGCCGATTAATGACTGAAGTCATCGCGATGCCGTGGGATTGGCCTGTTGATGTGAATTATCATGAAGCAAAAGCATTTTGTAACTGGAAAGCTGAACAAACTGGAGAGGCCGTTCGTTTACCCTCTGAGGATGAATGGTACAGATTGTATGAGCAGGCTGGAGTCAGTGAACTCACACAGCAGCAAGCAAGTGCTAACTTACACTTAGACCATTACGCTTCTTCTTGTCCAATTAGCCAATTCTCTCAGGGTGAGTTTTTTGATGTGGTTGGTAATGTCTGGCAGTGGACAGAAACGGCTATCTATCCTTTTGATGACTTCAAAGTACACCCTTATTACGATGACTTTACAATGCCAACTTATGATGGTCGGCATGGTCTGTTTAAAGGCGGCTCGTGGGCTTCGTGTGGCAATGAAACTCAACGTGCTGCTCGATATGCCTTCCGCAGGCATTTTTTCCAACATGCCGGTTTTCGCTATGTTGTCGCTGAACCACTTAAGGAGCCTGTAGTGTCTCACTATGAAGACGATAAAATGCTATCTGAATATGCTGAATTCCATTATGGCGATAGCTATTTTGGTGTTGATAACTTCCCGCAGCGTTTAGCCCAAATTGCAATTGATGCCATGGGTGATAAACCTGCTGTTAAGGCTCTAGACTTAGGTTGTGCAGTTGGTCGAGCTAGTTTTGAGTTAGCAAAGCATTTTGATCATGTTACTGGTATAGATTTCTCAGCACGATTGATTAACCTAGGGGTTCAACTTGCAGAGCAAGGTGTGACGCGGTATAGCATCGCAGATGAAGGTGACTTGAGATTATATCGCGAGCGACATTTAGCTGATTTAGGTTTGGATGATGTTACTGATAAAGTTGAGTTTTTACAGGGTGATGCTTGTAATCTGAAACCTATTTTTACAGGCTATGATCTAGTATTAGCAGCTAACCTAATCGACCGCTTGTATGAACCAGCCTTATTCTTAAACTCAATCCATAGTCGTATTAATCAGGGCGGAGTATTAATGATTACCTCACCTTATACATGGCTTGAAGAACATACTAGTAAAGAAAATTGGGTAGGAGGCTTTAAACAGGATGGTGAAAACGTCACTACCATCGAAGGGCTTAAAGCGATGTTGGGCGAGCATTTTGAATTAATATCCGAGCAACAAGTTCCTTTCGTTATTAGAGAGACTAGTCGCAAACATCAGCATACCTTGTCAGATGTGAGCATTTGGGTGAAAAAGTAATGACTAACTTTGATCAAATAATTGATAGAACTACGAGTGACAGTGTTAAATATGATGCACGTAAAGCAGTATTTGGTCGAGAAGATGTAACACCACTTTGGGTGGCTGATATGGATTTTCCAGTCCCTGATGCAGTGAGCAAAGCCTTAATTGAGCGGGCAAAACATCCAGTGTTTGGGTATACCTTACACTCAGACTCAATGTTTGAAGCGATGCAAGATTGGTTTTTAAAACGGCACAATTGGGTGATAGCCCAAAAAGAGATCATTATGTGTCCTGGAGTTGTACCTTCGATGCATGCCGCTATTCTTGCTTTGTCAGAGCCAGGCGATAAAGTGATCGTGCAACCTCCTGTTTATCCACCTTTTTTTAGCGCTGTTACGGAAACAAAGCGTGAGTTACTTTTAAACCCACTAGTAATAAAAGATAAGCAATATCAGATTGATTTTGACCATTTAGAACAATGTGCTGCACAAGGGGCAAAGCTATTATTGTTGTGCTCTCCGCATAATCCTGTCGGCCGAGTCTGGTTGAATGAAGAGTTAGAGAAATTACTTGATATAGCCCGTCGCTATGATTTGATTATTATTTCTGATGAAATTCATGCTGACTTAGTTTTTCCTCACTATCAGCATACAGCGCTTGCTACTTTAACAGACGATGTCAGTATTGTATCTGTTGTGTCACCGAGTAAGACTTTTAATATTGCCGGTCTAGGGTTGTCCTGTTTGGTTTCTAAAAATATTGAACATCGCAAAGCGATTAAAAAAGTATTTGAAGAGTGGCACATGAGTGCATGTAATCCTTTTAGTATTGTTGCATTTGAAGCTGCGTACCGCAATGGTGCCGATTGGTTGGATGATTTGATGGAGTATCTGGCACAAACCAAGTTAGATGTGGAAGCTTTTTTTGAGAAAAATCTACCCGCGATTAAAGTATTTGAGGCGCAAGGTACCTACTTGTTATGGCTTGATTGTCGATCATTAAACATGACGGATTCAGAGTTAAAATCCTTTTTTATTGATAAGGCAAAGTTAGGTTTAAATACAGGATTGAGCTTTGGTGAGTCGGGTAGTGGTTTTATGAGACTTAATATTGCAGCGCCAAGAGTGGTTATTATGAAGGCGTTAAATGACCTTAAACTCGCTTTTGATAAAAGAACATCAGTTTGAATTTTTTAACTATAGTAATAGTAAAAACTTAAATCGGGAATTTCTTCACTCCTAAAATATTGTCATACTAGTGTAAAATCAAATCGTTACGATAGCACTTAATAAAGAACGAAGTATTTACTTCGATTTCTGATATTCAAGATGAACTTCATTGCAAAGGAAGAGTTGAAATGACAACAATTGGTACAGCAGCTGGCACCGTATGGACTTACCTCGATACGAATGGAGCAAGTAGTGCAACTAAGATAGCGAAAGACACAGGCTTGGATGCGAAAAGTGTACAACGCGCTATTGGCTGGTTGGCAAAAGAAGATAAATTACTTATTTTGACTAAAGGTCGAACAGAGACTATTTCTTTAAAATAAAGATAAGCCTGCATGGTAGCGCATGTTGGCTTTTTTATTGTGCTGCTTGGTGAATGGTGAATGCGCCTCGAATATCACCTACAGAAAACCCTGTTGCTTGATCGTCAGGGTACAGTGTATGAATCCTTGCTTGCACATTAGCAGCGATATTACTGCCATGACAGGTCAAACAGACTTGCCCTGTCGGTATCGCTTTCATCATTCGCATCTCTATTCCTTCATCAGTAGATATTGCTTCGCTGAATGCTAATGAATTTATTGAATCACCGCTTTGTTTGAGATACTCGAATTGAGTCAAGATTTCAGACTCCCACTTATCTGCTTTATTCTTGTTATTGCGAACTTTGAGACTCGTACGACCTATTTTCATATTGTATTTTTGGGATAGATTTTCAGCTATCTTAGGCGCGACTTGATTACAAACTGTAATTGCCTCAATCGGACCACCTGCCTTCATTGCAGTAATTAACTCAGCTTTTAGCGAAGTTGCAAACTCTTTGATGGCTGATTGGCTTTGTTGTGTGAATGCCAAATGTTCATTGGCGGAAGCATTAAAAGAGAGTAAAGCGGTTAATAAGATGGCTATTTTCACTATAAAACTCCTATTTTATTCATAAGTATTATTAGGCTTGGAATCATGATTAACCAAGCTATTATTGGACTTAAAAGGTATCGGTATAGGCGACTGATAGGTTTAAATCCAACGCCGTGAATAAACCCTAGCATGATGCCTAATAGCAATAGCATTAAAAAATTATGATTAACGCTATTGTCGTTGTTCGTTACAGTATTTGGTGCAAGCAAAATAACCGTAGAGAGTACTATAGCGAGCAATAACGAAAGTGACTTACTTAGTGTGCCGTACATGTTGTTAGTCAGCGTTATCCATATCTTCTGATTCCAGCCACATCACGTTAATAATGCCGAAAGCGACAGCAAGAAGCACACCCAAAAGCCATGTGAAATACCACATCATTATCTCCTAATAGGTTGTATGTTGATTGCTACGAATAAAGTGTGTGTCTAATTGACGCCACATTTTTCTATAAGTCCAAAAACTATAGAGAGCAATAATAGGTATAAAGATGACTGCCACCCAAAACATAATTTGAAGCGTCAATAAACTAGATGTTGCATCCCACAATGTTAAGCTACTGTTAATAGCTGTACTCGAAGGCATAATAAATGGAAATAAAGAAAACCCTGCAGTTAGAATGATGCCTGTAATAGCTAAGCTACTGCCCACAAAAGCTAGGCCTGCGCGATCATTATGAGCTGAGATATAAACGGTTATTGCACCCAGAAAACCTAAAATAGGTGCTGCTACCATCCATGGATATAAACCATAATTAGTCAACCATGCACCTGCTTGTTGACTGACTTGCTTCTGTTCTGGTGTAAAGGCTAAATTTGCATCAGGCATAGAGTTGATAACAAAACCATCGATGCTATAAGTAAGCCAGCCCCCTGCTGTTGCAAAAAGTATGATCAACAGTAGGGATGTCAACTTTGCAGTACTGCGTGATCGCGCTTCTAGACCATCTAAAGTACGCATTTGAAGCCATGTCGCACCATGCATTACGACCATGGTTAAACTGATAACACCAGTTAATAAGGAGAAGGGGTTTAATAGATGTAAGAATGTGCCAGTGTAGAAAGGACGCATAAATTCATCAAAATGGAATGGCACACCAATGAGTAAATTACCAAAAGCGACGCCAAAAATCACAGGAGGAACAGCACTACCAACAAATATACCCCAGTCCCAGCTAGTACGCCAAGCAGGGCTGCTTAATTTACTACGGTAATCAAAGCCAACTGGCCGAAAGAAAAGGGCGAACAGCGTAATCATCATCGCTAAATAGAAGCCTGAGAATGCCATTGCATAAACTAAGGGCCATGCTGCAAATAGGGCTCCGCCTGCTGTTACTAACCAGACTTGATTTCCTTCCCAGTGGGGACCAATGGAATTAAGCATGATACGTCGCTCTTCATCACTATTACCTATTAACGGCAATAATGTTCCAACGCCCATATCAAAACCGTCTGTAAGAGCAAATACAATCAGTAAAACACCTATTAGTGCCCACCAAATTAGTTTGAGTGTTTCATAGTCTAAGGTCATTTTTGATTATCCTTTAGGATGAATTTCAAAGTGATAACGACCTGTATGCAAACTACTAGGGCCTAATCGTGCAAAGCGAATCATCAGGTACATTTCGACAATAAATAGCAATGTATAAAAAACAATAAATGCCATTAGACTGCTGTATACCGTGTCAACGGAGATACTTGAAACGGATAAGTGTGTAGGTAAAATACCACTGATTGACCATGGTTGACGGCCTACCTCAGCAACGACCCAACCAGCTTCTGCAGCAATCCATGGCAGAGGCAGTGCGAATAAGGCTATTCGTAATAACCAAGGTTTTTTATACTCTTGTCGTTTGGCACAGTGATAGAAAGCGAGAGCAAAGATAAGTAGCATGGCGACACCACTTGCTACCATAATTCTGAAACTCCAAAATAATGGTGCCACAGGCGGAATTGAGTGGCGAGCAGCAAGTTTAATTTGCTCATCCGTTGCATTACTTACATCATCTGTATATTTTTTCAATAATAGCCCATATCCTAAGTCATTTTTAACTGCTTCAAAGCGTTGCTTAGTATTGTCATCTTTTTGACCGCTTCTTAGTTGCTCTAGTAGCCCATAAGCAATTATCCCATTACGAATACGGTGCTCATTTTCAATAATAATGTCATGGATCCCCATTACTTCTTCATTAAAAGAGCGAGTTGCAATTATCCCCATGAGGTAAGGGATCTTGATGGCATAATCTGTTTCCATTGTGTCGTCATTCGGCATACCGAATAAAGTGAATGCTGCCGGTGCTTCTTCTGTGTGCCATTCAGCTTCAATGGCGGCTAACTTAGTTTTTTGAACATCACCAATTTCATAGCCACTCTCATCACCAAGTAAAATAACTGAGAAAATAGAAGCTAAGCCAAAACCTGCTGCGATGGCGAAAGAACGTCGTGCAAAACCAATATCACGACCTTTTAATAAATAATAAGCACTAATGCTTAATACAAACATGGCGCCTGTAACGTAACCTGCCGCGACAGTATGAATAAACTTAACCTGTGCAACAGGGTTAAGAATAACTTCTGAGAAATTAGTCATTTCCATTCGCATGGTGTCGTAATTAAACTCTGCGCCAACTGGATTTTGCATCCAGCCATTAGCAATCAGAATCCACAAGGCAGATAGGTTTGAGCCTATAGCTACGAAAAAGGTAGACATTAAATGCTGCTGTTTGCTTAAACGATCCCAACCCAGCAAGAACATTCCCACGAATGTCGATTCGAGCATGAATGCCATCATGCCTTCTATAGCGAGTGGGGCACCAAAAATATCACCGACATAGTGAGAGTAATATGCCCAGTTAGTTCCAAATTGGAACTCCATGGTGAGTCCTGTTGTGACGCCAAGAGCAAAGTTGATAGCAAATAATTTGCCCCAAAACTTAGTCATATCTTTATAAATCTGCTTGCCTGTCATGACATAGACAGACTCCATAATGACTAACATCCACGATAAACCGAGTGTCAATGGCACGAATATGAAGTGATACATTGCCGTAATGGCAAACTGTAATCGAGATATATCGACGAGTTCTTCAGAAATCAATGGGGTTCTCCTTGCGCAGTACCATGATTAAATAGTTTGTCAGCAACTGTCTGAGGGCTATCTATCGCCTGTGGCTCATCGAAAAAATAATGCCAAATGATAAATAGCAAGATAACTTTTATTATCAGAACCACAATAATCTCCCTGAATAAGCGTTTATCTTGGGTAGGTTTGCTCACCATTTCACCGTCATTTTAGGTCAATAAATTACCTATATAAAATAGGGTTACCATAATTGTAACAGTGAACACGATAGCTCGTTTATTGAATTGGGCTATGTGTTATTTGCCGTTTAGTTATGGCAACGAATATATTTTGTATTAAAAACTTAATTAAAAGCATTACCTGAGTGACAG
>CALCCU010000088.1 GCA_937900515.1 uncultured Gammaproteobacteria bacterium
TGATTTTTCTTTTTTCAACTGTGAGGAATTGACTTGGATTTGTTCCATTATCTTCTGCCTTATGAAAGCCTTGGTTGTATGAACCCTTAAAACCGATTAATGCGTTGTTTCGATGCTTATAACCGCCTTCAGATGTATCACGAATATCTGAACGAACTAATTTAATGTTAGGTGTCATGATGACGATGTCCCAGTTCATGTGCCGATGCATTTCAAATGCTTCATTAAATGTAGGTGGACGCCAATCTGGATGTTCTTCATTGAATGTTTCATCTTGTTCCATACGTTTGAGAACTTCGACATTATCAAGTTTCTTTAGATCAGAATCACGCCAGCGTTTGGGAAAGATAGTTGAAGGCTCATCGAACAAGCAAAGTGCCCCGAACGGAACCCAGTGAAACCATTTAGCAATCTTTTCACGACCTCTAGTAGTTGAAGTATCCACGTAGATGACTTCGAAATCATCAGCAGTATCAGAGAGATTTTCGAAAGTACGTTGTGTAGACATACCACGAATATTAGTAACTACAAGACGTCCTTTAATAGCAGCGGGAATGAAGTACTCATCCACTACCCCGCTCGATTTATAAGAACCGTTAGCACCATGATGGATATTAATAGCCATGATTATTTACCAGAAAAAGGAATAAATTTAAGCGTATAGCTAGTGATGATTGCAGTTACTAGCATGTTAACCATGTCAGGTACACCGAAGAATGAAAGAATTGAAACGGTATCGCCTGGCAATGTTGACCAAGCATTATTGAGCGTGTCTGAAATTCCTAAATCTTCAATTATTGACTTTGAAACATCCCAAGCGAAAGACATCGACCAAATTGTAAACTTGATAGATGAAACCGTTAAGTATTCAACCAGTAATGCGAATGAATCGACAAAGAAATCATAAATTCCTGATGTAATGAAATCATAGATAGAATTTAAACGAGCGACGACAGAATCAAAAAAATCCATGACTACCTCAGAATAATAGCGATTGAAAGGAAAGCGGCTGCAAAGAAGATAATTGAAGCAACAATCGAAAGTTGATCTGAATAATCAGCAACGCATATGTCGAACTCTCCAAAACCTTCAACCATTACGGGAGGTGGACAAGGTAATGCACCTGTACCAGAACTATTAAAACTTACTAAGTTTGAGGCCTCAGCTTTTATTTCATTGAACTTAGAAAGTAACAAGGCTTTTTGTTCGTCTAATTCAGTTAATTTTGATGACATTGCACTATCAAAGCTACCTTGTGTAATAGTAGATTGTGTATAAATTTTAGTGCCCTCTTCGTCTACAGTGTCGGCAGTATCGTCAGTTGAAACTGTATCTGTTGAGGTCAACTCGCCTTGCGAATCATAGTTGTATGTAATTGTTGTAGTATCACCTTCAATAGTATTACCGCCTGTAATAGTGGTTGATGGTGTACTTGATAAATCTTTGTTGATTGTTGTTGTTTCAGAACTAGCAGTAGTTGTTGAA
>CALCCU010000089.1 GCA_937900515.1 uncultured Gammaproteobacteria bacterium
ACTAACCCCGCATGGTAACTAGTACCGCATGCGATAATATGTACTTGCCCATACTCGTTGGGCAACGCATGGCACTCCATCTGAACTAAATGCACACCCTCATATTTGTAATAATTCTGTTGCCGTTGTTCATAATGGCATTATTGAAAACTATCAGTCATTAAAGCAAGAGCAAGTTGAGTTAGGGTATCGTTTTACTTCTGAGACCGACACAGAAGTAGTTGCCCATGCCATTCATCAAAAATTACAAAGTAGTCATGATTTGCTGCAAGCTGTACAGCAAGCGGTTTTATCATTTGATGGCGCTTATGCTCTGGGGGTGGTGGCAGTTGATGATCCCGATACATTAATTGCAGCTCGTAAAGGTAGCCCTTTGGTTATTGGTGTTGGTATTGGAGAGCATTTCATTGCCTCTGACGTTTCGGCTTTATTACCAGTAACACAAAACTTCATTTTTTTAGAAGAAGGTGATATTGCTAAGCTTTCTCGTGCATCAATAGAGATTTACGATAGAAATGGCCATCGTGTTGAAAGAGAGGTTAAGGTATCTAATTTAAGTGTTACCGCCGTTGAGTTGGGTGAACATCGCCATTACATGCATAAGGAAATCTTTGAACAACCTCAAGCTGTTATGGATACTCTTGATGGGCGAATAAGCCAAGATAAAGTGTTTGTCTCCAGTTTTGGCCCTCTGGCTCAACAAATTTTTGACGAGATAGAACAAGTACATATTATCGCATGCGGTACTAGTTACCATGCGGGGTTAGTCGCTAAATATTGGATGGAAGATATTATTGATTTGCCTTGTCAAGTAGAAGCGGCAAGTGAGTTTCGCTATCGCAATCCAGTTATTCAGAATAACACTCTGTTTGTTACTATTAGTCAGTCTGGCGAAACCGCAGATACGTTAGCAGCATTACACAAGATAAAACTGCAGCGAGAGAAAAAAAACATATCAACATTGACTATTTGCAATGTCGCTGAAAGTAGTTTGACTCGCGAAGCTGATATTAGCTATTTGACTCATGCTGGGCCTGAAGTTGGCGTGGCATCGACTAAAGCGTTTACTACTCAATTGGTTGCTCTTGCCTTATTACTCGTTAGCTTAGGTAAAACAAAAGGAACGTTAACAGTAGAAAGAGAAGCATTAATCGTCAGTGGCTTACATAAACTGCCTAGCTTGATTGCTAATGCATTGACTCATGAGGATGAAATAGAAGCGATTGCTCAATTATTTGCAGATAAGCAACATGCTCTATTTCTAGGTCGAGGAACAATGTACCCCATTGCAATGGAAGGTGCACTCAAACTAAAGGAAATAAGCTACATTCATGCAGAAGCCTATCCAGCAGGTGAGCTTAAGCATGGGCCCTTAGCTTTAATCGATGAAACGATGCCTGTTGTTGCAATAGCACCCTTAGATGATCTACTTGAAAAACTCAAATCCAACTTACAAGAGGTTAAGGCTCGTGGTGGGCAAATGGTTGTGTTTGAAGATGAGCAGTCCGATATTAGTTCAGAGAGAGGCTTTAGAGTCATCAAGGCTACGACAAATGTCGGTCGTATTACGGCGCCTATTACTTACAATATACTTCTTCAGTTACTTAGCTATCATGTAGCTCTGATAAAAGGGACAGATGTTGATCAACCAAGAAATTTAGCTAAGTCTGTTACGGTTGAGTAATT
>CALCCU010000090.1 GCA_937900515.1 uncultured Gammaproteobacteria bacterium
AAGCTAACGCTTAACCACACCGTAACAGAAGCCTCACCTAGCGCCTGCAAACTACTAGCAACTATTTCAGGGTTACCTAAAGGTCGCATTAAAGATGCAATGAATAAAGGGGCTGTGACAATCAAACGCGGGAAGAAAACGCTGAGATTGCGCAGAGCCGAAACAGCGGTCAAACCCGGCGAAGTATTAGGGTTACACTATGATGCGGCGCTGCTTAACTTGAAAGCCCCTCACGTATCATGTCTTGAAGACCGCATGGGCTATTCGGTCTGGTTTAAACCTGCAGGAGTCATGTCGCAAGGCAACCAGTTTGGCGATCATATGTCCATCTTACGTATTGCAGAAATTCAATTGGGTATGAAGCGCGAGGTCTTTTTAGTTCATCGGCTAGATCGTGAAACGCGTGGCCTAATGATAATTGCCCACAACAAGAAAATGGCAGCTGTACTATCCAACATGTTTCAAGAGCACAAGATCACTAAACGCTACCGAGCCATCGTCAAAGGAAAAGCACCCGAGAAGATAACGATCGACACTCCATTAGATGGTAAGCCCTCTATTACGCATGTCACGCGCATCGCGTACGAGGAAACGTTAGATACAAGCGAACTAGATATCACACTCGAAACCGGTCGAACCCATCAAATACGCCGTCATTTAGCTTCAATTGATCATCCAATTATGGGTGATCCTAAATACGGTAAAGACAATAAAAACAGGCAGGGATTACAACTGGTTGCTTATGCTCTTGAATTTATGTGCCCGATCAAACGGCAACAAGCGATATTCGCATTACCAGAACCTTTCCCACGCAAGCCTTAGGCTAATGAACATTAACGATGAAGCAGCTAAGCTCATCGTTAATGTTACCGCTACTTCACCTAATCTATTTAAAGCACACGGCTTCGCAAAAACTGCTTATACTCGATACACTTTCACCATGTTTTCTAATTGATTTGCCATCGCCAACAAATTATCAGCGGCAGAACCAATCTCACTTGCAGCCGAGGAGATTTCAGTTGAGTTACTGTCTATATCAGTAATGCTTGACGACACATCTTTGAGAACGTGCGATTGCTCATCTGAAGCACTCGCTATTTGGTTCGCCACATTCGTGATCTCATTAACAGATAACACAATTTGCTCTAATGAGTGTTCGACGTTATTGGTCCGCTCAACGGTATGCGTCATTTTCTCATGGTTAGCTTCTACCAAAGTAAAAGCAGCCTCTACTTCACTTTGTAAGTCTTGAATAATAGTGGCTATCTCGGTAGTGGATGTCTGTGTACGCTGCGCTAGCGTTCGGACTTCATCTGCCACAACGGCAAAACCACGGCCTTGCTCCCCTGCTCGCGCAGCTTCGATGGCCGCATTAAGTGCAAGCAGCCCCGTTTGATCTGATACATTATTGATTACCTCGACCACATTAGAGATATTAATACTGCTGGCATGCAATTTACTGATAAGGTCACTCAGTTGTTGAACATCTCCTGCTAACTGGTTTACCGACTCGACTGACGCTCTCACAACATCATGCCCTTCGTGTGCAATGGCACTGGCCTGATTTGCCTGTTCCGCCGAATGCTGCGTATTCCCAGCCACTTGTTGAACGGCCGATGTTAACTCTTCAACAGCAGCGGCAACTTGCGTTGTTTTTTGTTGCTGAGCAACAAGCTTAACAATACTGCGGTTTGCCACGTCACTTGTCTCTTTAGCAATCCCAACCAAGGTGTTGCAACTTTGCCCTAAACGCGACATTGAATCGGAAAAATTAGAAAGCGTTTTATTCAACCCTATCGCTACTTGCCCTAACTCGTCTTCACTGTAAACGATTACACGTTTAGTGAGATCATTCTCATCAATGACAGCCTTCATTACCTCCACTA
>CALCCU010000091.1 GCA_937900515.1 uncultured Gammaproteobacteria bacterium
CAAGAAAAAACCTGGTTACTCTAATTAATTCAGACACTTAAAATTAACGGAACTGTAATAATTCTATGTTAATCAGGGTAGAATAGTTTTATTGCTTTGAGAAAAAGTCTGCTAATAATTCTATTTCATTAGCACTATAACCACTCGCATGATGCTTCATCACTGTTGAAGGTCTTTCACCATTGCTAAATTGGGTCATTTGCTCAATGATATGCAAGCGATCCATCCCAGCTAAGCTTGGTAGCCCACCAACACTATGCCCGCGAGTACCATGACAAGCAGCACATGAAGAAGCTAAAAGTTCAACATTTTTATCCTCTGCCGCTGAAACATTGCTAGCAATAAAAATAAGTAATGTAGATAAAAATAAAGAGTAAGCGCGCATATAACTTCCTTGGAATTACAACAAATAATATGAAACCTACATTTCAAAGTAGTTTGGGTATAATAGACCCTTAATCATTATAAGAATATAACTCCATGTCAGACTCATTACAACTTGAAGACTTCGTACCTGATGAATGTGCAGGAATGCGATTAGATCAAGCGCTAGCTCAAATCTTTTCTGACTTCTCTCGAGGTCAGTTAACTAAGTGGATTAAAGCCGGTTTTGTTACCGTTGATAAAAGGCAGCTAAGACCTCGTGATGCAGTCTTAGGTGGTGAACATATTGTCATTAATGCAACCGTTGAACGTGTCGATGATACCTGGATTGCAGAAGATATTAAATTGGATATTATTCATGAAGATGATGATGTATTAATTCTAAATAAAGAAGCAGGCATGGTCGTCCACCCTGGTGCAGGTAACCAGAATGGAACATTAGTCAATGCCCTCCTCAATCATGCGCCGCAGCTAGAAGGCATCCCGCGTGCAGGTATTGTTCACCGCATAGATAAAGGTACTACAGGCTTATTAATGATTGCTAAGACATTACAAGCTCATAATTCTTTAGTGGGTCAGTTGCAAGAACGTAGTGTATTGCGTGAATATCAAGCTATCTCTATGGGGGTAATGACAGCAGGTGGCACCGTAGATGAACCAATCGGTCGACACCCTATTGATCGTAAACGCATGGCTGTCACATCAAGTGGAAAAACGGCGATTACCCATTATCGCGTTGAGCAACGCTTTCGAGCTCACACCCACATTCGCTGCAAACTAGAAACAGGGCGTACGCACCAAATTCGTGTCCATATGGCACATGTTCATTATCCCCTATTAGGCGATCCAGTCTATGGTGGCCGTTTAAGACTTCCTAAGGGCGCTTCAGATACTTGTGTTGATGCATTAAAGTCATTCAGACGGCAAGCACTACATGCAGGGCTCTTAGGCTTTATACACCCTACTAGTGAGCAAGAAGTATCATGGCGCGTTGAAATGCCAGAAGATATGTTGAATGTCTTAGATTTATTAGAAAAAGATAAAAAGCTGAATAGCTAAATAGTAATTGCATATGCAATAGATAAAATACTGTACTTTATAAAGTACAAGCATAAAAAAAGGGGCTGATTATTACTAATCAGCCCCTTTTCGGTTTATCTAACTACTAATTACTTCTTAGCAGCTTCTTCACGTTCTTTTGTTTCTTTGATTACTACTTCAGCAACATTACGTGGACATGGGTTGTATTGTAAGAACTCCATAGAGAACTGACCACGACCTGATGTCATTGTACGTAAAGAACCGATGTAACCAAACATTTCACTTAATGGCACATCAGCTTTAATACGAACACCTGTTGGTGTTGCATCTTGTGATTTAATCATACCGCGACGACGGTTCAAGTCACCAATAACGTCACCAACGTGATCTTCAGGTGTAAATACATCCACCTTCATGATTGGTTCCATTAATTGTGGACCCGCTTTTGGCATAGATTGACGGTAAGCAGCCATTGCAGCCAGTTCAAATGCTACAGCAGATGAATCCACCGCATGGAAAGCACCATCAAATAATGTCACTTTAAAGTCTAAACATGGGAAGCCAGCTAAGACACCACGGTCGATCATTTTTTTGAAGCCAGCTTCAACAGCAGACCAGAATTCACGAGGTACTGAACCACCTGTTACCGTTGATTCAAACTCGAAACCTGAGCCTGGTTCACCTGGTTCGATAATGTATTCGATTTTACCAAATTGACCAGAACCACCAGATTGTTTCTTATGCGTATAAGAATCTTCAATGCGTTGAGTAATTGTTTCACGGTAAGCTACTTGTGGAGCACCTACTGCAACTTCAACACTATGAGTACGTTTCAAGATATCTACTTTGATATCTAAATGAAGCTCACCCATACCTTTGATGATTGTTTCGCCACTTTCTTCGTCAGTTTCAACGCGGAATGAAGGATCTTCTTTAATCATTTTACCTAAAGCAATACCCATTTTTTCAGTACTTGCTTTATCTTTAGGTGTAATCGCGATTGAGATAACTGGATCAGGGAATACCATTGGTTCTAATGTAGCAGGATTCTTTGGATCACATAATGTATGACCAGTTTGAACGTCTTTCATACCCACAATAGCAACGATATCACCAGCTTGAGCGCGGTCAAGTTCGTTACGGTCATCGGCGTGCATTTCAACCATTCGGCCTATACGTTCTGTTTTACCTGTAAAGGTATTAAGAACAGTATCACCTTTATTCAATACACCTGAGTAAATACGAATAAATGTTAATGCACCAAAACGGTCATCCATAATTTTGAATGCTAATGCACGGAACGGTTGATCAGTATCAACCAATGCAACACCACCCGTTGGTTCACCTTCTAAATCAACTTCTGGTTGTGGTTCAACTTCTGTTGGGTTAGGTAGGTATGCAACAACCGCATCCAATACCATTTGAACACCTTTATCTTTAAAGGCTGAACCACAGTATGTTGGGAAGAAGTCCATGTTCAATGTACCCTTACGGATACAACGTTGAAGATCTTCTGGAGAAGGTTCTTCACCTTCAAGGTACGCTTCCATTAAGTCATCGTCTTGCTCTACAGCAGTTTCGATTAACATTTCACGGTATTCTTCAATTTGATCAGCCATATCAGCAGGTGGCTCTTCAATACGGAAAGCCGTTGTATCTGTTTCGTTATCCCAGATCCATGCTTTACGTGTGATTAAGTCAACACAGCCTTTAAAGTCTTCTTCGATACCGATAGGTAGAACCATCACTAAAGGATGCGCACCTAAAACATCTTCTACTTGTTTTACAACACGGAAGAAATCAGCACCCATGCGATCTAGTTTGTTAACGAAGATGATACGTGAAACTTCAGATTCGTTAGCATAACGCCAGTTAGTTTCTGATTGAGGTTCAACACCACCAGAACCACAGAATACACCCACACCACCATCAAGTACTTTAAGTGAACGGTAAACTTCAATTGTGAAATCCACGTGACCAGGAGTATCGATAACGTTTAAACGGTGGCCATCCCATTCACAAGTCGTTGCAGCTGATTGGATTGTTATTCCACGCTCAGATTCCTGATCCATGAAATCCATTGTTGATTCACCATCATGCACTTCACCAACTTTATGGATTTTACCAGTTAGTTTTAAAATTCGCTCTGTCGTGGTGGTTTTACCCGCATCTACATGCGCGAAAATACCAATGTTTCTATACTTGGATAAGTCAGCTGCCATTGTTCCGTCTCTAAAATGAAATAAGGTGTTTACATAAACACAAAAATAAACCGAAGCATTTTAAACCAAATTAGCAAATGGTGCATCTTTAAAAGGAAGATAGAAACTATGGCTCAATTAGCTTGGGGCTTACCGCTATTTACACAGGTGTCGTTCAGAACTAAATCCTAAACTCTGCGCACTTTTATCTTAATTTGTTTGTCATAGGTAACCATTGATAACGGTATACAACACCAGGGACTGACAACACTAAAAACAAACAAAATGTTGTTACAAAAAATTCCCACTGTTGAGGAAAGACATCGCCTGAAAATTGGATCTCAGCAGCAATTGCCACAAGTAGCGAGGCAAAATATAAAATAACGAGTTCAATCAATCTAATGAATACAGATTTTTCTTTACTTAAAGGAATTACGAGTAGTGCTCTTTCCGTAAACCAAGGTAGATTAGCAATAGTCAGGAACAATAAAATAAGGATAGTAGGTGACATAATTCAGTTTTTATAGGGGGAAAATGCTAGCGCAAAGCGCTAATAAGGAGCCAGGAAATAATCCCAGCATGAGTACAGCAATGCCATTAATACTTATCATCACTCGCATATCAGACGGTGCTTCAAGTAGTTGTTTCTGTTCAGGGGCATCGAAATACATCAACTTGATAATACGTAAATAATAAAATGCACCAATCACTGATACCAACACAGCCACGATTGCTATAGATAACATATTAATATCAACGATTGATTTAATAACCATTAGTTTAGCGTAAAAGCCAACTAAAGGCGGTATACCCGCCATAGAAAACATCAGAATTAACATCATTAATGCGAACCAAGGATTACGTCTGCCTAATCCTTTATAGTCATCGAGTTGGTCAGCCTCAAATCCTTGTCGACTCATTAAAATAATCATACCGAAGCCACCTAAGGTCATCAATGAATAGACTAATGCATAAAACATTGCGGCCGCGTAACCTTCCTGAGTTGCAGATAAAACACCTAATAAAATAAAGCCAATATGCGAGATAGTTGAATAGGCCAACATACGCTTTATATTAGTTTGAGCAATAGCCACGACATTACCAATTATCATCGATAAAACAGAGAGCATAATAAGCATATCTTGCCAATACTCATAGGCACCACCTAAACCGCCTACTAATAGACGAATAGCCATCGCAAAAGCTGCAATTTTAGGGGCTGCGGCAATAAACAAAGTCACCGCTGTAGGAGAGCCTTGATAAACATCCGGAAGCCACATATGAAAAGGAACTGCACCTAGCTTGAAGCCGATACCAATAACTAAAAAGACAATTCCAAAACTCAGTACGGTATTATCAAGGCTGCCAGCCTGAATGGAGGCTGACACTGCTGAAATAGATAGGTTTCCTGTTACTCCATAAATAATCGACATGCCATACAGCAACATACCAGATGCCAATGCACCTAAAATGAAGTACTTCATTGCCGCTTCAGTTGCAACGAATGAATCACGGTACATCGCAACCATCGCATACATGCATAAAGACATTAACTCTAAACCAAGGTAAATAGTCAAAAAATGCCCCGCCGACACCATAATCATCATGCCCAGAGTCGAGAAAATAGCTAATACGTAATACTCACCTTTAAATAGATCACGAGCTTTTAGATAGCTCGTCGAATAAAGCAAGACGAGCATATTAATTAGACAGATCACCAATTTAAGCACATCACTAAATCCATCTTTAATGTAAGTACCATCAAATGTGGTACCTGTTTGGCCTAGAGATTGATAAATAATAATAGCGGTAATAGCTAAGGTTAGTTGGCTCAAACTATAAGCTGCTTTAGCACCATTTTTACCCAGAAAAGAAACTGCAAGTAAAGTGATACAGGCCATTGCTAACATGAACATTTCAGGTAATGCTAAAGCCATATTCGATACTTCAAAAGTCATAATATTTCGTATCGCCCTTATAATTTAGATTGTGAAACTTGCGTGAGTAAATGTTCAACAGAAGCATGCATCACCTCTGTTACTGGAGCAGGCCAAACACCTATTACCAACACTATTAACGCTAACGTTGCCAATATGAAGAATTCACGTCGATTGATGTCAGTTAATTTCGCCACATTGTCGTTAGCTACATCACCAAATATCACTCGCTTGACCATCCACAATGTATAAGCAGCGCCTAAAATTAGTGTAGTAGCCGCTAAAAATGCAAACCAGAAATCAGCTTGGAATGCAGCTAAAATCACCATAAATTCACCAACAAATCCCGATGTACCGGGTAAACCTGCATTCGCCATTGCAAAAAATACAGCAAAACCTGCAAACTTCGGCATGGTATTAATTACACCGCCATAAGCACTAATTTCTCGAGTATGCATTCGGTCATATAAAACACCCACGCACAAGAACATCGCAGCAGCAATAAAGCCATGTGAAATCATCTGCACCATTGCACCTTCAATAGCAAGCTCAGCCCCATTGCCCGTTGCAGAATTAGCAAAGATTCTAAATATAATAAACATACCAAGCGTGACAAAGCCCATATGAGCAATACTTGAATAAGCGATCAGTTTCTTTAAATCAGTCTGGACTAATGCAACAAAACCGATATAGACAACAGCAGTCAATGACAAACCTATCATTAACCAATCAAGGGCCATGCTTGCATCTGGTGCAATTGGTAAGGCAAACCGTAAGAAGCCATAACCACCAATTTTTAAGGTGATCGCAGCTAAAATAACTGACCCCCCAGTAGGCGCCTCAACATGAGCATCTGGTAGCCATGTATGGACTGGCCACATAGGTACCTTGACGGCAAAGGCTATTAAAAATGCTAAAAATAAATAGATTTGTTCAGGCATTGATAAACTGACATTATGGAAGTCTAAAATTTCAAAGCTACCGGCCACATGATGTAAATAAAGTAATGCGAGTAATAAAAATACCGAGCCAAACAAAGTGTATAGAAAGAATTTGATTGTGGCATAAACTCGGTTAGGACCGCCCCATATACCTATCACTAAGAATAACGGTATCAACATGGCTTCAAAGAATACGTAGAATAAAATCGCATCTAAAGCTGAAAACACGGCAATCATTAAGCCTTCCATAATCAAGAAAGCAGCCATATATTGATTACTTCGATCTTTAATAACATCCCAGCCAGCCAGCACAACAATGACGGTCGAAAATGTAGTCAAAATTATCAACGGCATAGAAAAACCATCAACACCTAATGAATAGTTAATATCAAACGCAGTGATCCAACTCATTTTTTCAACAAACTGCATCTGGTGGGTGCTACTATCAAAACCTGTATATAGTCCTATTGACAACACTAGGCTAGCAACTGCAATTAATAATGATAAGGGCTTAGCCCATGGGTTTTTGTCGCCATATACAAGCACAAACAAACCACCCAAGACCGGAAGCCAAATCAATAAACTCAATAAAGGTAAATCAGTAAACATATTTTCTGTCTTTATCCTCTATCAAACGACAAAATAAGTGAGCAGAAGCCATAGGCCAATGATCATTGCAAAAGCATAATGGTATAAATACCCTGACTGGATCTGGCGTAGCATTTTTGATGTAAAACCAATTAGTTTTGCTGTGCCATTAACAGCGGCGCCATCAATCACTGTTTTATCACCAACTTGCCATAACAATTGTCCAACCTTACGTGCACCACCTGCAAATACAGTTTGATTAAAGTCATCAAAGCCATATTTATTTTCTAATACACAATGCAAATATTTAAAGCGCTGCTGGATTTTAGTAGGTAAGTCTGGCCTCAGCATGTAGAGATAGTAAGCCGTTGCAACACCTGCCATCGCCAACCAGAATGGGAGCGCAGTCACTCCATGTAAGATAAAACCAATCACACCATGGTAACTTTCAGCATGGTGAGCTAAAACATCATGCTCAGTGTGAACAATAATGGCATTGCCAAAGAAATCACCGAAGACCATCGTTCCAATGAAGTAACCTGCAGTAACTGATGGTATTGCTAACAATATCAATGGTAGCGTTACCACGGCTGGAGATTCATGAGGCACATGGTCTCCATGAGTATCAAAACGCTCTTTACCATGAAAAACTAAAAAGAATAATCTGAAGCTGTAAAGTGCAGTAATAAATACTCCAACAATAACAGCAAAATAAGCAAATCCACTTCCCGGTATATGCGAAGCATGCACAGCTTCAATGATTGAATCTTTAGAGAAGAATCCTGCAAAACCTGGGAACCCTATTAAGGCTAAAGAACCAATTAAGCCAGTCCAGTAGGTAATAGGCATATATTTTTTCAGGCCTCCCATTTTGCGAATATCTTGCTCATGATGCATAGCAATAATCACCGAACCCGCACCTAAAAACAATAATGCCTTAAAGAATGCATGCGTCATCAAATGGAACACGCCTGCCGCATAAGCTGATGCTCCTAAAGCAACCGTCATATAACCAAGCTGAGATAGTGTGGAGTAGGCAATAACACGTTTAATATCGTTCTGAATTAAACCTAAGAACCCCATAAATAAGGCTGTTATGGCACCAATAACCAATACAAATGATAAAGCTGTTTCAGAAAACTCAAATAACGGTGACATTCTAGTCACCATAAAGATACCGGCTGTCACCATGGTAGCCGCATGAATCAAAGCTGAAATGGGTGTAGGACCTTCCATTGAATCTGGTAACCAAACATGTAGAGGCACTTGTGCCGATTTACCCATCGCACCTATAAATAACAGAATACAAATAACCGACATCACTGACCAATCAGTACCAGAAAAAATAGTCATTGTTTTTTCTGAAATTGCCGGAGCCTGAGTAAATACTTCGACATAATCAAGACTGCCGGCATACATCAATACACCTGCAATACCTAATAAAAAACCAAAATCACCCACGCGATTAACTAAAAAAGCCTTTAAGTTTGCATATATTGCTGTTGGTTTTTTGTACCAGAATCCTATCAATAAATAAGACACTAAACCTACAGCTTCCCAGCCAAAAAATAACTGCATAAAGTTATTTGCCATCACCAGCATTAACATGGCAAAGGTAAATAAAGAAATATAACTAAAGAAACGAGCATAACCATCGTCGTCATGCATATAACCAATGGTATAGATATGAACCATCAAAGAAACAAAAGTCACAACAACCATCATCATTGCCGTGAGTGCATCGACCATAAAGCCAACTTCGAGACTCAATGAGCCAACTTGTAGCCATTGATAAACTTGCTGGTTATATGTTTGACCATCAACAACTACAAGTTTCAATACCCAGGCAGATAATATAAAGGCAATTGCAACACCTGCAATAGCAGCACGATGAGACCATTCTTTACCAACTTGCTTACCGAACAGACCCGCGATAATACTGCCAATCAAGGGAGCTAGAGCAATGCTTAAAAGTAAGTTTTGAGTCATTATCTTACCCTTTTAGCTTATCGAGTTCGGCAACATTAATCGTATGCCGGTTTCGGAACAATACAACTAAAATAGCCAGGCCAATTGCGGCTTCAGCAGCGGCAACGGTCAGTATAAAGAAGACGAATATTTGGCCTGCGATATCACCTGAATAATGTGAGAAAGCGATAAAGTTCAAATTAACAGCTAATAGCATTAACTCTATGCACATCAACAATATAATAATGTTTTTCCGGTTAATAAAAATACCGGCTACCGACATGCTAAATAATAGTGCCCCGAGTATTAAAAAGTCAGATAAGGCAATCATGATTCTGACTCCTGCTTTTTAACTGCTTCCATTTTTACAATTCGTACTCGGTCCTTAGCCTGCACTTTAATCTGCTTATCAATATCTTGTGATTTACTTTTCTTCTCACGAAGGGTCAAAGTGATCGCAGCAATAATCGCAACCGTTAGAATGACTGATGCAATTTCAAATGGATATACATAGATGGTATAGAGCAATAAACCAATTTCTTTAGTATTACTGTAACCTTCAGGGTGAGCGATAGGCGCTGCAACAATGTCCAAGCCGAAATGGGAAGCACCCAATACAGCAATCATCTCAATGGTAATTAAAGCAGCCACAAAGATGCCTAGTGGTAAATATTGAGTAAACCCCTCTTGTAGCGGTGCTAAGTCAATATCAAGCATCATAACTACAAACAAGAACAACACCATGACAGCACCGACATACACTAGCACTAAAGTCATCGCCAAAAATTCAGCATCAAGTAATAGCCAAATACCAGCACTGGTAAAAAAAGCGAGGATTAGAAATAATGCTGCTCGAACTGGATTACGGACTGTAATAACCATGGAGCTAGCAAATAACAATAAGGCAGCAAAGCAATAAAAAATAACTTGTTCCATTAACGATACCTCGCATCAGCTGCTCGATCGGCCGCTATTTGAGTTTCATTTTCATCGCCTACTTTTAATAACTTTTGCTTCGTCATTATATTTTCACCACGATTTTCAAAGTGATAATCGAAGATACGTGTCTCAACGATTGAATCCACAGGGCATGACTCTTCACAAAATCCACAAAAAATACATTTAAATAAATCAATATCATACCGAGTGGTACGGCGGCTACCATCTTCTCGTGGCTCAGTTTCAATGGTAATCGCTAATGCTGGGCATGTAGCTTCGCACAATTTACAACCGATACAACGCTCTTCACCATTTGGATATCGGCGTAAGGCATGTAACCCTCTAAAGCGAGGAGACTGTGGCGTGTTTTCTTCAGGATATTGAACGGTTATTTTGGTAGCAAATAAGTATCGTCCCGTTAGTTTCAAGCCCAGTAATAACTCCCATAGCAAAAAGCTTTTGAAAAAATGTTTCACTGACTCCCTCATAGCACAGCCTCCGTAAACCAAGGCCCAATATCAAAAACTTGTGCTGTAGCAACTACTACCAGCCATACTAAGGTCACAGGAATAAACACTTTCCAGCCCAAGCGCATGATTTGATCATAACGGTAACGAGGAAATGTAGCTCTTAACCACAAGTACAAAAAGAGGAAAATACAGGTTTTCATCAATAGCCAAATAATGCCTGGCACCCATGAAAACAAAGCTTCCAAACCAGCAATCCCTTGAAATGGAGATAACCAACCGCCCATAAATAGGACTGAAGCAAGCATTGAGATAAGGATCATATCGGCATATTCAGCCAAGAAGAATACCGCGAATGCCATTCCAGAATATTCAACATGGAAACCCGCTACGATTTCTGACTCACCTTCCGAAACATCAAATGGAGCACGGTTAGTTTCAGCGACACCAGAAATAAAATACACTACAAAAAGTGGAAATAACGGCAACCAGTACCAATTCCAGAACCCACCCTGCTGAGCAGTAATGATCTCACCCAAATTCAAACTTCCTGCGGCAATCAGGACACCTACCAATGCAAATCCCATCGCAATTTCATAAGACACCACTTGTGCGGCTGAACGAAGCGCACCTAAAAAGGCATAGCGTGAATTTGAAGCCCAACCTGCAATCACAATCCCATAAACGCCCATAGAGGTAATCGCCAATATATAAAGCAACCCAGCATCAATATTAGCTAAAGTCAGCGTTGCATCAAACGGCATAACAGCCCATGCGGCCAAGGCTGGACCAATAGCTAAAACAGGTGCGACAAGGAATAAATATAAATTTGATTTTGCAGGGAATATAACTTCTTTTAATGCCAATTTAAGACCATCAGCAATCGGTTGTAACAAGCCAAATGGTCCTACACGGTTTGGACCAATGCGTACTTGTATATAGCCAATAACTTTACGTTCAGCATATGTTAAATAAGCAACCCCAAGCATTAACGGCACGATAATAGCCGCTATTTTAATAACGGTATAAAGAACTGTTTGTTCTGTAACCCAGTTAGTTAAAGCTATTATTGAGTCCATTTATGCACTCCCCGATTCTACTGCATGAACCGTCACGCTTGAAAAAGCAGCGCCTAGCATTGATGATTTAACTGTACCTGCAGCAAGATAAACACAATTATCAGCAATGGCATTATCAAGAACTAAAGGCATCACAACGAGATTATCACCCTGCTGAATTTCAACTTTATCGTAGTCACTCACACCATGTTTTTGCGCTTCAGATTCATTCATTCTGACCACTGATGCATGTTTATTCTCAATTGTTACTTGTAGAGCATTGCTTCGTCTAACCACAGAATCTGTTTGATACATTGGTATTTCAGAGATCAACATCAATCCAGAGTCAGTACTTAGATCAGTTGGGATAAACTTATTTTTAGGTAGTGAAAGTAAATTAAGCTGATCATGAACCTCATCACGTACATCTGTTGATGCGACATAATCAAAGCCCTTCAAATTAGCCATATTTCCTAGCACTCGAAGAAGCTTCCAACCAGGCCGAGCATCACCTTTCGGGTTAACAGCACCAGTAAAACTCTGCCACTGTTTATCTACACCAATAAAGGTACCCGATGTTTCAGAATAAGTTGATACAGGCAGAATGACATCTGAATAGGCCAAGACCTGCTCGGTGACATAACTTGTCATAGAAATAACTAAACTGGCTTGTTGGAGTGCCGTTTTCGTCAATATAGGATCGGCACAATCAAGCTCAGGCTCTACCCCAAATAAAACATAAGCTCGTAACTGTTGCTGCAAAGCTTGCTGAAGAGTGACTAGTTCTGAGTTCACACCACCTTTTGCAATAACCTGCTTCGCTATCTGAGCTGCAGTCGAATTTGCTGTAGGTAACACTATCATCGTGGTACTGCTTAGGC
Source organism: uncultured Gammaproteobacteria bacterium (assembly GCA_937900515.1). Lineage (GTDB taxonomy): Bacteria > Pseudomonadota > Gammaproteobacteria > Nitrosococcales > Methylophagaceae. The sequence goes on from CALCCU010000091.1 coordinate 12,406, forward strand.
TTGTAATCAACTCAACTAATGCATTTATTTTTGATGCTTCTGGGTGATTACTAGCCAGTGCCCCAACAAAAATAGTAGCCTTTTTAGCATTCGCTAATCGCATTGCAATTGTATGTTCTTGAGCTGAAGGTGTCACTGTTGCCAGAATTTCACTCCAAGCGTCTTCATTTTCAGCTAATAATAACAATGCCTTAGCAATACCCGACAAGCTATTAAGCATTCCATTAATATCAACTGTTACCTGAGTAACATTGGGTATCAATAAATCAGAAGAAAAGAAATTGATGTTAGTAACAGGTGTCCCCAACATGGCTGATTGGCGAATACGATGAGCAATGATTGGCTGTTCTGCTCGAATATTACAGCCTACCAATACAATGTCATAACTCTCTTCAATATCAGCTAGTGTCCAATTATCTGGATTATAAATAATATCCCCATCAGCAAAATCTTGTTGTCGTAAGCGGTAATCCGCACACTCAGCATCGATTCCTTTTAATAGTTTTTGGAATAAATAGGTTTCTTCCAAGGTCGCTGTAGGTGAAATAGCACCTGCTATTTGCTCTTCTCCATGTTTATTAGAAATAGTTTTTAAACCATCAATTGCTACTTGTAATGCTGTCTGCCAATCAGTTTCTTGCCATTCGCCATTGGTTTTAATCATTGGTGTTGTTGCACGCTCTGCGTGATTTAGCCCTAGGTATGCAAAGCGGTCACGATCTGATAACCACGTTTCATTGAGACTTTCATTTTCTCTTGGCACAACTCGCAATACTTCATTTCTACGGGTATGAAACTCAATATTTGATCCAACAGCATCATGAGGTGCAATTGAGTCATGTGCAGTTAACTCCCAAGCACGAGCTTTGTAACGGTATGGTTTAGATGTTAAAGCACCAACCGGACATAAATCGATAATATTACCTGATAACTCAGAAGCAACGCTTTGCTCAATATAGGTACCAATTTCCATGTGCTCACCACGACCTGTAGCACCTAATTCTTTGATTCCCGCGACTTCCTCACCAAAACGTACACAACGTGTGCAGTGAATACAGCGTGTCATATCTGTATTAATGAGAGGACCAATATCTTTATCTTTTACAACACGTTTACCTTCACTATACTGACCAAGACCTGCACCATAACCCATCGACATATCTTGTAATTCACACTCACCACCTTGATCACAAATAGGGCAATCAAGCGGATGATTAATCAGTAAAAACTCCATCACGCCACGTTGTGCAGCAAGCGCTCTTTCAGACTGAGTGAAGACTTTCATCCCTTCGGTAACGGGCGTTGCACACGCAGGTAAAGCTTTGCGTGACTCTGCAACTTCCACTAGGCACATACGGCAATTGGCAGCTATTGATAATTTCTTGTGGTAACAAAAACGAGGTACATCAATACCTGCTTCATCAGCAACTTGAATAATCATTTTGGATGAATCCACTTTTAGTGGAATACCATCTATTTCGATATTGACCATATTATTTGCTCACCTGACATGTACCATGATCAATATGGTATTGAAATTCTTCACGGAAATGTTTAATAAAACTTAACACTGGTGCTGCGGCTGCATCACCAAGAGCACAAATTGTATTACCGTTAATATTTTTGGCTACATCAACTAATCGGTCTAGATCGGCTTGTGTTCCTTGGCCATGCTCAATGCGCTTAACCACTCGATGCAACCAGCCTGTTCCTTCACGACACGGCGTGCACTGTCCACATGATTCTTCTGCATAAAATTCAGCAATTCGTTCTAAAGCTTTTACCATGCATGTAGTTTCGTCCATAACAATAACTGAACCAGCACCCAGCATAGAGCCAGCACGACTGATGCCATCGTAACTCATGGCTACATCCATCATCACTTCACCAGGAACAATAGGAGTTGAACTCCCCCCAGGAATGACTGCTTTTATTTTATTTCCATTTCGCATACCACCAGCCAATTCCAATAATTCTGAAAATGGGGTCCCCATTGGTACTTCATAATTTCCAGGTTTATTAACATGACCTGATACGCTATAAATTTTAGTGCCACCATTATTTGGCGTACCTAACTCATGAAACCAATCTCCCCCGTGTTGTAAAATAACGGGAACTGATGCCAAGGTTTCAGTATTATTGATAGTGGTCGGCCTACCATATAAACCATACCCAGCAGGAAATGGTGGTTTATAGCGTGGCTGACCTTTTTTACCTTCCAATGACTCTAATAGTGCTGTTTCTTCACCACAGATATAAGCTCCAGCACCAGGCTGGGTATATAACTCGAAGTTAAAGCCAGACTCCAATATATCTTTGCCTAAATAACCCGCGTCTTTTGCTTCTTGAATAGCCGCTTCAAAACGTTCAAATGGTTCTGCAAATTCACCTCGAATATAGTTATAACCAGACTGAGCACCAATGGTATATCCCGCTATAATCATACCTTCGATGACTTGATGAGGGTTGAACCGTAAGATGTCTCGATCTTTACATGTACCCGGCTCACCTTCATCAGAGTTACAGACAATATATTTATCGCCAGGCATCCGACGTGGCATGAAACTCCACTTCAAGCCAGTAGGGAAACCTGCACCACCGCGGCCTCGAAGAGCTGAATCTTTGAGTTGTTCAATAATCTCTTCTGCACGCGTTTTTTCTTTTAATATCTTTTCTAGAACCTGATAACCACCTACGCTACGATATGATTCCAGCGTCCAAGGCTCATCTAAATGGCGGGTGCGGAAACAAACTTGATTAAGCTTCATGATTTGATTCCATCTAGAATTGCATCCACTTTTTCAGGCGTTAATAGCTCGTGATACTCACGGTTTATTTGCATCATCGGTGCACCGCAACAAGCCCCCAAACATTCAACTTCTCTTAAAGTAACATTGCCATCAGCTGTTGTTTCACCCAATTTAACGTCTAAACGCAACTCAAGCTGTTTTACGACATCCTCTGAACCATTTAGCATACAAGATATATTTGTACACACATTGATCTTATTTTTTCCTACTGGCTTTAAATCAAACATGGTATAAAAAGTTGCAACTTCATAAACACTAATCGCAGGCATCCCTAAATAGAGTGCCAAAGCATCCATAACATCTTGTGGTAACCAGCCTTCACTTTCATCCTGCAAAATATGTAGACAAGGAATAACGGCAGACTGACTCTGTCCTGCTGGGTATTTAGCAATCCATTCATCCAACTTCTGACGTATTTCAGCTGTGAAAAGTTGTTCCTTAGTACCCGTTAATATCATCGATCAATCTCACCAAATACAATATCCATTGTGCCAATAACAGAAACAACATCAGCTAACATGTGTCCTTTAACCATTTCATCCATCGCTGATAAATGAGCAAAACCAGGGGCACGAATTTTCAAACGATAAGGCTTGTTGGCTCCATCCGATACCATATAAATACCGAATTCACCTTTAGGATGTTCTACAGCAGCGTAGGCTTCACCTTCTGGTACACAATAACCTTCAGTGAATAATTTAAAGTGATGAACCAATGCTTCCATATTATCTTTCATGTCGCCACGTTTAGGTGGAGCAACTTTGACATCATCGGTAATCACTGGCCCTGGGTTAGCTCGAAGCCAATCTACACACTGCTTGATAATTCGATTTGATTGACGCATTTCTTCAACACGAACCAAATAGCGATCATAACAATCGCCTTCAACACCTACAGGAATATCAAAGTTCAATTGGTCATAAACTTCATAGGGTTGTTTTTTTCTTAAGTCCCACTCGATGCCTGATCCCCTTAACATAGGTCCAGTGAAACCTAACTGCATAGCTCGTTCAGGAGATACAACACCAATTCCAACAGTCCGTTGTTTCCAAATACGATTATCAGTAAGCAGCGTTTCGTACTCATCAACACAAGTAGGGAAGCGTTGAGTGAAATCTTCTATAAAATCAAGCAGGCTGCCTTCTCGATTGGTATTTTTCTTATCAACTTCTTTTTGGCTATGCCATTTAGATTTTTCATACTTTGCCATCGAATCAGGCAAGTCACGGTAAACACCACCAGGACGATAGTAAGAAGCATGCATTCGAGCACCAGACACAGCTTCATAACAGTCCATTAAATCTTCACGCTCACGAAAACAGTATAGAAAGATAGTCATAGCCCCGATATCAAGGCCATGTGTACCTAACCACATCAAGTGATTTAATACACGGGTAATTTCATCAAACATGACACGAATATATTGGGCACGTTCAGGCACTTGAACACCTAACATCTTCTCAATAGCCATTACATAGGCATGTTCATTAGATAACATCGACACATAGTCGAGCCTATCCATATAACCGATATTTTGATTATATGGTTTCGTTTCAGCTAATTTTTCAGTTCCGCGATGCAAAAGACCTACATGTGGATCAGCACGCTGAATGACTTCGCCATCCATCTCGAGGATAAGACGTAATACACCATGAGCGGCTGGGTGTTGAGGTCCAAAGTTTAAGGTATAGTTCTTAATTTCAGCCATTAGCGTTCACCATCTGTGTAGCGATTATCATCACGAATCACTCTTGGCACTAGTGTTCTTTCTTCAATACTAACTGGCTCATAAACAACACGTTTTTTCTCTTCGTCATAACGCATTTCGACATTACCAATCAGAGGAAAATCTTTACGGAATGGATGCCCAATAAAGCCATAGTCAGTCAAAATTCGACGTAAATCTTCATGTCCATCAAATAAAATTCCGAATAAATCAAACGCTTCACGTTCATACCAATCGGCACTATTCCAAATACTCACCACACTATCAACAATAGGACTTTCTGAATCTAAACGAACTTTAATTCGTAAGCGCTGATTATGTTGAATAGATAATAAATGGTAAACAACCGCGAACCTAAGTCCTTCTGTCACTGGCTCCGTATGACCAGCACCATCAACCGCACGACTAAAACCATGATTAGAAGCTTGCTTGGTTTCCCAAGTGCTGCCCCCATACTCAGAGTAATCAACACCACATAAATCAACTAGTTGTTCAAAACCAAATTGATCACGTAACCGTTTACACACAGAAACAATGCTATCAGCAGGGATATGAATAGTGAGTTCATCGAAACGAGACTCACAATCAAGGATCACGTCTGAGAAGTTTTGCTCAAGTTGAGCTTTTAAACCTTTAATCATACGAACTATGCTTCCTGAGTCTGACTATCCATACGTGCGATAGTGTTAGTTCGTTTAATTTTCTTTTGTAGCTGAATAATTCCGTACAGCAGAGCTTCAGCAGTAGGCGGACAACCAGGCACATAAATGTCGACGGGAACGATGCGATCACAGCCTCGAACTACAGAATATGAATAATGATAATAGCCACCACCATTTGCACAAGATCCCATAGATATAACCCAACGCGGTTCTGACATTTGGTCATAGACTTTTCGTAATGCTGGAGCCATTTTATTTACTAAGGTACCAGCAACAATCATCACGTCAGATTGTCGAGGGCTGGGACGAAAGACTACGCCAAAACGGTCTAAATCATAGCGAGAAGCACCAGCTTGCATCATTTCTACAGCGCAACATGCTAAGCCGAAAGTCATTGGCCACATTGAACCTGTTCGGGCCCAATTGATTAATTTATCAGCCGACGTAGTAACAATACCTTGTTCAAGAACACCTTCTATTCCCATTCAAGTGCTCCTTTCTTCCATTCATAGATAAAGCCGACGACTAAGATCCCTAAAAATAAGAACATCGCAAGCAAACCAAATACGCCAATTTCATCAAGCACGACGGCCCATGGAAATAAGAAGGCAATTTCCAAATCAAAAATAATGAATAGAATAGCTACGAGGTAGTAACGCACATCAAATTTCATATGTGCATCTTCAAAAGGTTCGAAACCACACTCATAAGGTGAGCGCTTTTCGCTGTCGGGACGACGAGGACCAAGAATAAAACCGGCCAGTAAGGGCATTACACCAAAACCAATACCGATAATTACAAACAACAAAATTGGAAGATAATTCTCCAACATAATTTATGTTCTTTTTTCAGTTTCTAAAATATTCCTTGAAATGGAAATTGCACCATCAAGGGCCTCGAACTCTATATTTACAACCAGACTGATATTACACGCTATAAAAACGAAATAGAAGTCGAATTTCCCCACTCTTTATATATCTTCAGGTTCTCAGTCAATTTGTTGCTTAAAATATTCTCGTGCTAACTCGCAGTCTAGCTTAATTTGAGCTATTAATTCATCTAAAGAATTAAAGCGTTGTTCATCGCGAACTTTTTGTAAAAAGTGTACTTGAACATGCTCGCCATATATATCACGGTTAAAATCAAACAAATGTACTTCCAGTAGCGCTTTATCTGCTCCGACAGTGGGTCTAACTCCTACATTAGCAACACCTAATACTGGTTCTCCCTCAACGCCGAACAGTTGTACTGCATACACTCCACTCAATGGAACCTTACATCGGTGAAGATGAATATTAGCAGTTGGGAACCCCATGGTACGGCCGCGTTTATCGCCATGAGCAACCCTCCCACTCATTCGATAAGGCCTACCTAATAACTTCTCAGCTAATATCAGATTACCCGCTTTTAATGCTTTTCTGACACGGGTGCTACTAACACGCATCGTATCGATAGAAAAAGTATGCATATTAACCACTTGGAAACCATACTCTTTGCCTGCTTTCTGCAACAGAGCAAAATCCCCCTGACGATCTTTGCCAAATTTAAAGTCATCACCCACAACCAGATATTTGATATTGAGACCATCGACAATCAGCGTTTTAATAAAGTCTTGGGCAGACATTTGCGCCAGTTTCTTATTGAATCTCAATACACACAATTGCTGAATAGAATAACAGCGTAGTGTTTCTACTTTTTCACGAAACCGACTCAATCTGGCAGGTGCATTTTGAGGTAAAAAGTATTCATTGGGCTGAGGTTCAAAGGTAATCACAACCGCAGGCAAGCCAAGCACATCTCCTTTCATTGCCAGCTGAGTTAACACGGCTTGATGCCCTAAATGCACGCCATCAAAATTGCCAATTGTAGCGACACATCCAGAAGGTGACTTGGGTAAATTATATAAACCACGAATAATTTTTTGCATAAGGCTCAAGCTAAGTATTCAATGTAATCAAAAACAAACAGCCTAACCATTTGCAAGAAAACAATCCAGTAGGAAATAAAATGATGATTCCCTTATAATAGCTCGACTTGAATCATATTTAGAGATAACTATGGCCGCTAGACGGAAAAAATTAGACTATGAAGCAGCTGTGACCGAATTAGAATCGTTGGTCACTAGGCTTGAACAGGGTGATATTAGCCTAGAAGAATCTCTAAAACTTTATGAAAGTGGCGTACTGTTAACGCGAGAATGCCAAGATGCATTAAATGCCGCCGAACAGAAAGTACAGGTATTACTACAACAGTCTGGCCAAACAACACTGGTAGATTTTGAACAAAATACGACTGAATCGTGAGCGATAATTTTATTCTGGCTGACTGGATAGCCATCAATCAAACTCGCATCGAACAGGCTTTGTCCGCTCGCCTTCCCGACAGTAAACATCTTGATTCACTGACATCGCAACGTCTAGCTGAAGCGATGCAATACTCAACCTTAAATGGCGGTAAACGGCTACGAGCCCTACTAGTTTATGCTACTGGTCAAGCGCTTGGGGTAGAATTAGAACAGTTAGATTCACCTGCTTCAGCCGCCGAATTGATTCATGCCTACTCGTTAGTTCATGACGATATGCCGATTATGGACGATGACGATTTACGCCGTGGCATACCAACTTGCCATAAAGCCTATGATGATGCGACTGCATTACTTGTTGGTGATGCACTACAAACACTTGCCTTTGAGGTGCTATGTAATAACGAACTTGCTCCATCTCAGCAAGTTCAAATGGTCAAAACTCTGGCCCATCAGTCTGGTGTATTTGGTATGGCTGGAGGACAAGCGATTGACTTAGAATCCGTAGGTAAACGCCTAAATCTTAATGAATTACAAGGTATGCACGAACTGAAAACAGGTGCATTGATTAGAGCTAGTGTTCGCTTAGGTGCTCTCGCAGCTAAAAATGTAACAGAAAGTGAGTTAATGGCACTCGATAACTATGCTTATGCGATTGGCTTAGCATTCCAAGTACAAGATGATGTGCTTGATGTCACAGCTGATACGGAAATATTAGGCAAACCACAAGGTTCTGACATTGCACAAAACAAACCTACTTATCCAGCCTTACTTGGTTTAGAGGCCGCACAACAAAAAGCAAACGACTTAATTAGTGATGCATTAGCTGAATTAAATAAATTACCTTATAACACTCAAATTTTGGCCGCGTTAGCCGAGTTTGTTGTCAAAAGAAAAAATTAAAATGACCACTCCTATGGATAGTTTACTCGACCAGATCAACAGTCCCGAAGACTTACGCAAGTTAGATAAGTCACAACTTCCCATTTTGGCTGAAGAAATTCGTGCTCTAATCGTTGATAGCGTACAACAAACTGGCGGACATATCTCGTCAAACTTGGGGGTAACTGAACTTACCTTGGCTCTGCATTATGTTTATAACACGCCTGATGATCGCTTCGTGTGGGATGTGGGGCATCAGAGTTATGTTCATAAGATCCTCACTGGTCGCCGAGACAGAATGAACACCATGCGACAAGCAGGTGGTTTATCAGGATTCCCTAAACGAAGTGAAAGCCCATATGATACATTCGGCGTCGGCCACTCAAGTACATCTATAAGTGCGGCCCTTGGTATGGCTGTAGCATCACAAGCAAGTGGTAGTGACCGAAGGGCCGTTGCGATTATTGGTGATGGGGCTATTACTGCAGGACAAGCCTATGAGGCTTTGGCTCATGCTGGCGACTTAGATGCTAACCTGCTGGTTATTCTGAATGACAATGAAATGTCTATTTCGAAAAATGTCGGCGGTATGTCTAATTACCTTGCACGGATCTTATCGGGCAGCGTCTACGCCTCGGCACGTGAAGGTAGTAAAAAAGTATTAGAAAAACTACCGCCAGCATGGGAAATAGCTCGTAGAGCTGAAGAGCATGTCAAAGGCATGGTTGTGCCAGGTACTTTATTTGAAGAGATGGGCTTTAACTATATCGGACCAATTGATGGTCATGATCTTGATACGTTAATTCAAACTCTAAGCAATTTAAGACAACGTAAAGGCCCACAATTCCTACATATCGTGACAAAAAAAGGAAAAGGCTTTGAACCTGCAGAACAACAACCTGGCAAATACCACGGCGTAAGTCCAGCGGGTAGTAAACCAGTAACACCCACTTACACCCAGGTATTTGGTCAATGGCTATGTGATATGGCTGTTGAGTCTGAAGACTTAATGGCTATCACTCCAGCTATGTGTGACGGTTCAGGACTCAATGCGTTTTCAGAGCAATTTCCAGAACGCTATTTCGATGTAGGTATCGCTGAACAGCACTCCGTTACCTTAGCAGCAGGTATAGCTTGTGAAGGAAAAAAACCTGTCGTAGCAATCTATTCTACGTTTTTACAGCGCGCTTACGATCAACTTATTCATGATGTCGCACTACAAAACTTACCGGTATTATTTGCCCTAGATCGAGGTGGCTTGGTCGGTGCTGATGGTGCAACCCATGCGGGCAGCTTTGATTTAAGCTATTTGCGTTGCATTCCTAATATGATCGTCATGGCGCCAGCAAATGAAAATGAATGTCGTCAAATGTTAACAACAGGCTATTACCATAATGGTCCAGTGGCTGTCCGCTACCCAAGAGGCACCGGCATTGGTGCTCAAGTAGAGACAGGACTTAATCGTTTAGAAATAGGTAAAGCACAATTAAAACGTGAAGGTAGTAAAGTAGCGATATTAGCATTTGGCTCTATGGTACAAGTGGCACTTGATGCCGCAGAAAGCATTGATGCAACCGTGGTCAATATGCGCTTTGTGAAACCACTCGATCAATCAATCATTGAAAAAATAGCCGAGAGTCATGACTTGATTATTACAATAGAAGAAAATGTAATTATTGGTGGTGCAGGCTCAGGAGTCGCTGAATACCTATTATCTATAGGCGATAAAACACCGATATCAATCATGGGATTACCTGATAAATTTATCGATCATGGCGAACACAAACAACAACTTTCAGACTGTGGATTAAATGCAGCAGGCATTATTGATACCGTTAATAAACATTTTACGGCATAATAGTCTGTTATCCACAGCAATACCCGAGTATAATAGTCAACTATGAGCGCTAACTATACCTTAAAAATATTAGCTGATTTTGCAGCGGCACACACCCTTCGTAATTACCCCGGTGATTGTAGTCGTATGCATGGTCACAACTGGAAGCTGGAAGTCGAAGTCACTGCAACTGCTCTCAATGAGCATGAAATGGGCATGGACTTTAAAACGATTAAGACAGCTACCCGTGAACTAGCAAAAACATTGGACCATCGTTATTTAAACGATATCCCGCCTTTTGATGTAGTCAACCCTACAGCAGAAAACATTGCTCAATATTTCTATCAGAATTTGAGTACAACCCTAAATAACGACATTGCAAAAGTATCAGGTGTTACCCTTTGGGAAACTGATCGTGCTTGCGTCCGTTATAGCGAGGACTAAGAAAAAATGACAACAGATAGTAAACCTGATTGCTGTGATGAAATTGAAGATGTGCAAAACATTGCTGATAAACGTCAGATTGCAATTGATAAAGTAGGCATCAAAGATATTCAGCATCCTGTAAAAGTCAGTGACCGTAACAGTGGTGACCAAAATACAATTGCTAACTTTAATATGTATGTAAACTTGCCTCATCAGTTTAAAGGCACACATATGTCACGTTTCGTTGAGATTTTAAATCAACACGAAGAACGTGAAATTACAGTCAAATCATTCCGTATCATGCTAGCTGAAATGATCGAACGCCTACAAGCTGAATCTGGCTATATTGAAATGGAGTTTCCTTATTTTGTAAATAAAGAAGCACCGATCAGTAAAGTAAAAAGCTTGATGGATTATCAAGTCAGTTTCATCGGTGAAATTACAGGTGATAAAACAGATGTAATGGTTAAAGTTATTGTTCCAGTAACAAGCCTTTGCCCATGTTCTAAAAATATCTCTGATTATGGCGCACATAACCAACGCTCACACGTCACAGTTACAGTACGTGCAGATAGTTTTATCTGGATCGAAGACATTATTGATATGGTTGAAGAAGAAGCATCATGTGAAATCTTCGGTTTATTAAAACGTCCAGATGAGAAGTTTGTCACAGAAAAAGCTTACGACAATCCAAAATTCGTTGAAGATATCGTGCGTGATATTGCTGCTCGTTTAAATGATGACAATCGTATTAATGCGTACACAGTTGAATCAGAAAACTTTGAATCAATTCATAACCACTCTGCTTATGCATTGATTAGTAAAGGTTTTG
>CALCCU010000092.1 GCA_937900515.1 uncultured Gammaproteobacteria bacterium
GCGGCTGTATGACAGAATGATTGCATCACAAGATCAGCAGAGAAGCCCAAGCAAGCTAATTCTTTTAGCTCATCACGAGTCATCGCACCTGTTGTATCTTGTGAGCCAACAGTAGTTACTTTTGGTTCGCAGTAAGTGCCAGCACGAACCCCTTCTACACCACATGCTTTACCGACCATTTTTTGAGCTAATGTAAAGCCTTTGCCAGTATCAGCTGGTGCAACAGGACGAACAAAAATTTCTGATGGCGCTAAACCTAATGTTTCACGTGCTTTATCAGTCAGACCACGACCGATAATTAATGGAATACGTCCACCAGCACGTACTTCATCAGCGATCGTCGTTGGGCGAAGTTCAAATGTAGAAACAACATCACCAGACTCATTAGTAGCGGCTGTATGACAGAATGATTGCATCACAAGATCAGCAGAGAAGCCCAAGCAAGCTAATTCTTTTAGCTCATCACGAGTCATCGCACCTGTTGTATCTTGTGAGCCAACAGTAGTTACTTTTGGTTCGCAGTAAGTGCCAGCACGAACCCCTTCTACACCACATGCTTTACCGACCATTTTTTGAGCTAATGTAAAGCCTTTGCCAGTATCAGCTGGTGCAACAGGACGAACAAAAATTTCTGATGGCGCTAAACCTAATGTTTCACGTGCTTTATCAGTCAGACCACGACCGATAATTAATGGAATACGTCCACCAGCACGTACTTCATCAGCGATCGTCGTTGGGCGAAGTTCAAATGTAGAAACAACATCACCAGACTCATTAGTAATTTTCCCTTCATATGGGTGAATCGTAATCACATCGCCCATATTCAAGTCTTGTACATTACATTCGATTGGTAAGGCGCCTGAATCTTCAGCAGTATTAAAGAAAATAGGTGCAATATTGCCTCCTAATACAACACCACCTTGGCGTTTATTAGGTACGAATGAAATATCATCCCCCATATGCCATAGCACGGAGTTAATAGCAGATTTACGAGAAGAACCTGTACCTACCACATCACCAACATAGGCAATCGGGTGACCTTTCTCTTTTAATTTTTCAATATCTTCTATTGGTGAATCCATCGTATTCACGAGCATCGCTTTGGCGTGTAATGGAATATCAGGACGACTCCATGCTTCGGTTGCCGGTGACAAGTCATCGGTATTTGTTTCGCCAGCTACTTTAAATACAGTTAACGTAATACTTTCAGCCAATGCTGGACGAGAAGTGAACCAGTCTGCATTTGCCCATGATTCAACCACACCTTTGGCATAAGCATTATTTGCTGATTTTTCAACAACATCGTGATAGGCATCATAGACCAATAATGTTTTTGATAATGCCGCTTGTGCAGTAGCTGCTGTTGCTTCGATATCAAGCAACTCAATCAATGGTTGAACGTTATAACCGCCCATCATTGTGCCTAATAGTTCAGTCGCTTTAACAGCATCAATCATTGCACACGTGGCTTCGCCTTTTGCAACATCAGCCAAAAAGCTAGCTTTAACATAAGCCGCTTGATCAACACCCGGCGGTACACGGTGAATCAATAAATCTAGTAATTCTTGGCTAGGCTCGGCTTTAAGTAAATCAACCAATTTCGATACTTGTTCAGCATCTAATGCTAATGGTGGCAAACCTTCTTGAGCACGTTCTTCAACGTGTTGTTGATATTCATTTAGCACCTAATTCACTCCACTATTTGATTTCGATAGACATCATTTTAACATGCATCACGAAGCAAACAGGCATATCTGATATAATTTACCAATTATTTTGCTTAATTTTTTGGAGTTTTCGTGGATTTAACCTCTCTTACCTCAATATCCCCAGTTGATGGCCGCTATGCTGATAAAACTAAAGCTTTACGTCCTTATTTTAGTGAATATGGTTTATTACATGCACGCGTAGAAGTCGAAGTTCGTTGGTTACATTTATTAGGTGCTAATGATGCCATTACTGAAGTGCCTAAATTAAGTACTGAAGCAGAAGCGTTTCTTAACGAAATGGTCAGTAACTTCACTGTAGAAGATGCTGAAGAAATCAAAGAAATTGAGCGTACAACAAACCATGATGTTAAAGCGGTTGAATACTTTATCAAACGTAAATTTAAAGCCAATGCAGAGCTTGATAAAATCAGTGAATTTGTTCACTTTGCATGTACTTCAGAAGATATCAACAATACGTCTTACGGCATTATGTTGAAAAAAGCACGTGATGAAATCATATTGCCTGAAATGGATACGCTTATCAGCTCTATCCGAAAGCTTGCAATTGAACATGCAGAAACACCAATGATGTCACGTACGCATGGTCAACCAGCCTCGCCAACAACATTAGGTAAAGAAATGGCTAATGTTGTACACCGTTTAGAACGCCAGCGTACTCATGTTGCTGCTGTATTGCTCTATGGAAAAATGAATGGTGCAGTAGGTAACTACAATGCTCATTTATCGGCCTATCCTGAAGTTGACTGGCCAATGATGGCTGATGCCTTTGTAACAGGTCTAGGTCTTCAATGGAATAAATACACAACACAAATTGAGCCTCATGATTATATGGCTGAGTTATTCCAAGCCACAATGCGTTTCAACACAATCTTGATCGACTTCTGCCGTGATATTTGGAGCTATATTTCAATTGGCCACTTCAAACAAAAAACCGTGAAAGGTGAAATTGGTTCTTCAACCATGCCGCATAAAGTAAATCCTATCGACTTTGAAAATGCTGAAGGTAACTTAGGTTTAGCGAATGCGATGTTTGATCACCTAGCGATCAAATTACCTATTTCTCGCTGGCAGCGTGATTTAACAGACTCAACAGTATTACGTAATGTCGGTGTTGGTTTTGCTTATTCACTATTAGCTTACTCGTCTGCGCTGAAAGGTATCAGCAAATTAGATCCAAACCCAGAATCAATGGCCGTAGATTTAGACCAAAACTGGGAAGTCTTAGCTGAGCCAGTTCAAACAGTAATGCGTCGTTATGGCATTGAGAACCCATATGAAATATTAAAAGATCTAACTCGTGGTCGTCGTGTAAACAAAGAAATCATGCTTGAATTTATCAATGGTTTAGAGTTGCCAGAGGAAGCGAAACAAAGCCTTCGTGAACTTACACCCGCTAATTATGTAGGTAACGCAGCTGAACAAGCACGTAACTGCTAGGTTGATGTAATGATGGATTCATCCTATCCTCAATCGAAATCAGAACGGATTCGTTTTGAGGGTAGAGGTGAAGCCAAAGCAATTGCACTTCTAATTGCCCAACATGCCAAAAAACAAATTTGTATTCTAGGGCGAGATATTGATCATGCCCTTTTTGACAGCCCAGAATTTATTGAGTGCGTCAGTGCATTAGCCCGGCGTAATGCTCATACTGAAATACGTATTTTAGTGCATGATACCCGCATCAATGTTCAAAATAATCATAAACTCATCCACCTTGCACAACAGCTGAGTAGTTCAATTCATATTCACAACACCGCGAAACAACACCGGACGATACAAAATATTCTGTTACTTGTTGATGACTTTGGCTATTTAACATGTCCAAAGGCAACACAGTATAACGGCACCGCTAATTTATATGACCGCTTAGAAGTTCGCACACTTCAGCAACAATTCGATGATATGTGGCAACAAAGTAGCCCAGATATAACCGTGAGGCGTTTACATTTATGAAAGTGATTATGATTGTATTAATGTATCTATTCAGTTTAACGGCACTGGCTAATCAACAGCTTGAAACGATTCAGTTAAACCATCGTCTTGCTAATGAAGTCCTATCTGAAATACACCCTTTCCTACCTAAGGGTGCAACCGCGAGAGCCTATAATGAATTAATCATCATTAAAGCCGATAGTAAAACTATTAAAGAAATAAAACACTTAATTAATAAACTAGACACACCTCCACAACGCCTGAAAGTTAGCGTTTTAGTAACAGATGAAGATCTATCAAAACATCAAATCGAACAATTTTCAGCAGGTATTGATATCAGTGATGAAGATAGATATGGCTCAGGATCAATCAAGCGCTGGTCTACCAATAAATCACAAAATAAAGAACATAGTTATCAAGCCCAAGGCATGGCAGGTAAACCTATCTTCATAAATCTAGGTCAAGATATAGCTCAGCAAGAACGATACTTATACTTTAATCGATATGGTGGTGTGAGCACCCAACAAACAACCTCATACATAAGTCTAAAAAATGGCTTTCAAGCTGTGGCTAACATTTTACCTAATAATCAAGTTATCGTAGAGATTCACCCTGAATTTTCGAGCTTTAACCCACGTAATGGAACCATCAATAGTAGTAACGTCATAAGTACCGTGAGTGGTGCAGCAGGATCATGGTTAGAGCTTGGACAAGTTGATAATGAAAAAAGTCTCGAAAAACAAGGATCGACCAGTTACCATACGCACCGTCAGCAACAACAATCTATCTACATCAAAGTAGAACAGCAATAAAGAGAACCTATGGATATTAAAGAAGCAATCGTAAACCGCCGTTCAGTTAAGCATTATGACCCTGACCATGTCATGACTGAAGCTGAAATCGAAGAGTTGATGCAACACGCAATTCTATCTCCGACGGCATTCAATATCCAACACTGGCGCTTTGTTCAAGTTGCTGATAAGGAAAAACGTCAGCAAATTCAAGATGCGAGCTGGGGTCAGAAGCAAGTTACTGAAGCTTCACTAGTACTCATTTTATGCGCCGATTTAAACGCGTGGGAAAAACAACCCGAACGCTATTGGGCTCAAGCACCAGAAGAAGTTCAAGGATTCATGTTGCCAGCTATTGCAAATTACTACACGAATCACCATCAAGGCCAACGAGATGAGTGTTTTCGGTCTAGTAGTCTTGCCGCTATGAACATCATGTTAATGGCTAAAGGCATGGGCTATGACTCTTGTCCAATGGATGGTTTCGATTTTGACAAAGTAGCTAGCATCATTAACTTACCTCACGATCACATCATTACCATGATGATAACTATTGGCAAAAAGAAAGAGGACGCTCGCCCTCGCTCAGGTCAATTACCCCTGAACGAAGTTTTCTTTAAAGATAGTTTCTAAACAAATTCATATTGGCGGTATTCAGCTAACCAGAAATTCTGGCTGATTGCCGCCTCAATGTCTTGATCAGAGAGTGCATCAGCAAAACCTTGTTTCTGGGCTTGCTTAATAATCTCAAACGCCATTTTTTTACTTAACTCACCGATATCAGTTAAAGCAGGTAATAAAGCCCCTTTGCCCATTAAGACAATCGGTGAGGCAGCTGCTAACACCTCACTAGCAACAATCAACATCTCTTCGGTGATTCTACTCACTTTTCCTGCTGTAACGGCTAAACCAAATGCAGGGAAAATATAACTATTATTACACTGTGGAATAATATACGTTTTACCACTGTAATCTATCGGTTCAAATGGACTGCCAGTAGCAATGATTGCCTGGCCTTGTGTCCATTCTAGTAATTGTCTTGGTGTCGCTTCTATCTTTTTCGACGGATTACTCAATGGAAAGATTATCGGCCTTTTACATGCTGATGCCATCGTATTAATTATTGTTTCTGTAAATAGACCAGGCTGACCAGATACGCCAACTAATACCGTTGGTTTTGCATGCTGTACAACTTCGAGTAAGGTCGCAAACTCACTGTCACATTGCCATAAATCCAAAGCAGCCTGCTTTTGAGCTAAGGGTTGTTGGAAATCTAATGATGAATCCATCTCATCAGTAATCAAGCCATAGCGATCCACCATAAAGATCTGACTTCTAGCCTGCTGTTCACTAATTCCTTCTGAGCACATCTGGGCAACAATTTGTTCAGCAATGCCACAACCTGCAGCACCCGCTCCTAAAAACACAACAGTTTGGCTGCTAAGCTTTTCATTCTTTGATTTACATGCGGCTAATAGCGTACCAACCGTTACAGCTGCCGTGCCTTGAATATCATCATTAAAACAACAAATCTTATCTTGATAGCGTTCTAACAACGGTAATGCATTGGTTTGATTAAAATCTTCAAATTGTAGTAACACTTCCGGCCAGCGCTTTTTAACCGCTGAAATAAATAAGTCTAAAAACTCATCATATTCTGCTTGTTCAATCCGCTTATGTTGCCAGCCCATATAAAGAGGGTCATCTAATAGAGTCTGATTATTCGTACCTACATCCAGCATGATTGGCAATGTGTAAGCAGGGCTGACTCCTCCACACGAAGTGTACAAAGATAACTTTCCAATAGGAATACCCATTCCACCTATACCTTGATCGCCTAAACCAAGAATACGACTTCCATCAGTTACAACGATGACTTTTATTTTCTGTTTAGTGACATTTGATAACATCTCATCAATATTATGTCGGTCAGGATAACTAATAAATAAACCACGGTTGCGTCGATATATTTCCGAAAATCGCTCACAAGCATCCCCTACTGTAGGCGTATAAATGATCGGCATCATTTCTTCTAAATGATCTTGAACAAGGCGATAAAATAGAGTCTCATTACTATCTTGCGTTGCACGCAAAAAGATATGCTTATTGATTGCTTTATCAAAACTTGAATATTGTTGGTAAGCACGATCAACTTGCATATCAAGTGACTCAAATTTATGAGGTAGTAAGCCCGTTAACTTAAAATCACGACGTTCTTGCTCATTAAAAGCAGTACCTTTATTCAGTATCGACAGATTTAATAAGTTTGGGCCTGAATAAGAAAGCTTAATAGGTTTTTTTATCTTTTTCGAAGCCATGCTTAATCCTTATTTAAGAGCGAGTTGTACTGGTTTGAATGAGCGCCGATGAATTGGTGTAACACCTAAGTCCAATAGGGCTTGTTGGTGCTGTTTGGTTGGGTAGCCTTTATGTTGTGCCAAACCATAACCAGGATATTGTCGGTCCATTTCCTGCATTTCGTGATCTCTCGCTACTTTTGCTAGGATTGATGCAGCAGCAATTGCAGGCTCAGACTGGTCACCTTTAACAACCGTTGTCACAGGGCAATCTAATTTAGGCGCTTTATTACCATCCACTAAAGCATGGGTTGGTTGAATACTTAAACCTTCAACGGCACGCGTCATCGCGACTAAAGTAGCTTGTAAAATATTAATTCTATCTATTTCATCAGGCTCTGCCCTGCCTAAAGACCATGATAATGCACGCTCTTTAATAATCGGCACTAATGCTTCTCGCCGCTTCTCAGTTAACTTTTTAGAATCATTTAAACCTTCAATAGGATTATTTGGATCAAGTATCACAGCAGCTGTAACGACAGGCCCAGCCAGAGGGCCACGCCCCACTTCATCAACACCAGCAATATACTCTGTCACGACTGCTCCAACATATTTACAATTAATTGAGCTGCATTATCAGCGCCACCAGCAGGCCCCAGGGCTGATAACACTTGCTTACGTACTTGTTCTGCCTGTTGCTTACTATCATTTGCAGTCAGTCGTGTTATCAATTCAGCTTCCAATCGTTCAGCTGTTACTTCATCTTGCAGTAATTCCATCACAACATTTCCACCCGTGACGATATTGCATAAACCAACATATGGGATACGAACTAAACGCTTTAAAATTCGGTAAGTCATCGGTGCTACACGATATGTAATAAAATGTGGCACACCTAATAAAGCGATTTCCAACGTTACGGTACCCGATGCTGCCACGATAGCATCACAAGAAGACGTTAGTTGATAAAAGTCACCTTCGATCATTTTCACTGGCACATTACTTTTCGATACAATTTCTTCGATAAAGCTGGCATTCAAACCTGATGCAACCGGTAATACCACATCAACATTTTCATATTGTTTTTGAACCCGCTCAGCAGCATCTAACATTACTGGTAATAAAGCTTCAACTTCACTTCGACGGCTACCAGGGAATAAACCTAAAACACGGCGGTTTAACTTAAACCCCATTTTTATTTTAGCTTGCTTACTAGACAAGTTTTTCTTAACAGCATCAACCAATGGATGGCCTACACAGCTTACAGGTACACCTGCTTGCTGATAAATATCTACTTCAAAAGGAAATAATACCGCCATATGATCAACGGACTGTTTGATCGCTTTAACTCGACCAGCTCGCCATGCCCACACTTTAGGGCTAATGTAATATAAAACAGGAATGCCCAACTTCTTAGCTTGCTTGGCTAACTTAAGGTTAAAACCCGGGTAGTCAACTAAGATGAGTAAATCAGGTTTATTTTGCTTTAATTCAGCAACGACTTGATTGAATATTTTCTTAATACTACGGTAACGTTTAATAACTTCTACCAGTCCCATCACCGCTAGTTCTGAGAAGTCGATCATGATATCAGCACCTGCTTCACGCATGGTATCACCGCCAATACCTTTAACTGCTACTTCAGGTGCAATTTTTTTTAATGCAGCAATCATGCGTCCAGCATGTGCATCACCAGAAGCCTCACCAGCAATTACCATTATCGTTTTTTGGCTCAAGCAGAAGTTTCCTCAACATAACCAGCTAACTCGAGACCAAAGCCAGACAGTCCAGTTAATTTAGTAGGTGTGCCTATAACACGCATTTTTCTGACACCTACATCAGCTAAAATTTGAGCGCCGACACCAAAGGTGCGTAAATCCCAGCCAGACTTAACAGTAGATGTTGCATCACCCCGATCTTGCTGCTGGTACAACTCTATTTTAGCTGCGAGTTGTAGATTCTGATCAGGTTGGCGTAATACAACTAATACTCCTTTTCCTCTTTCTTGAATCTGAGCCATCACTTTATCTAGTGGCCAATGTGCAGCTTCACGAGTTGAGCCTAAGATATCCGCTAAAGGATCAGCCATATGTACTCGAACTAAGGTTTCTTCATCAGCTTTGACATCACCTAACACCATCGCTAAATGAACTTGGCTGTTCACAGTATCTTGATAACTATAGAGGTCAAAATCACCATATTGTGTTGGCATATGACATTGAGATAGACGCTGTACTGTCATTTCATTTTCTAAACGGTAACTAATTAGATCAGCAATTGTGCCAATTTTTAAGTCATGAAGTTCAGCAAATTTCTCAAGATCAGGACGACGAGCCATTGACCCATCTTCATTTAATATTTCAACAATCACAGCCGATGGGTCTTTACCCGCCAATTGAGCCAAATCACAGCCCGCTTCGGTATGACCTGCACGCGTTAACACTCCACCCAATTGTGCTTTAAGGGGAAAAATATGACCCGGCTGAACAATATCTTCTGGTTTCGCATCAGGATTAACCGCCGCGAGAACTGTTAATGCACGATCTGAAGCTGAAATGCCTGTAGTCACCCCCTCTGCCGCTTCAATTGAAACAGTAAAGTTTGTTGAATATGCAGCTTGATTATCAGTCACCATTAAAGGTAAACGTAATTGCTTACAGCGTTGCTCGGTCAAGGTTAAACAAATCAAACCACGGCCGTATCTCGCCATGAAATTAATTGCTTCTGGCGTAATGCATTCAGCTGCCATGACCAAATCGCCTTCATTTTCGCGATCTTCATCATCGACAATAATAACCATTTTTCCTTGCCTAAGATCATCAAGAATATCAGCGGTTGTATTTAATTTCATTATCTTATGAATCCATTTTCTAGCAGTGTTTCACGGGTAATTCCCACTGCTTGTTTATTCGGTAATAAGCGCTCTAAATAACGCGCAATGAGATCGACCTCCAAGTTTACTTTAGTGCCAACCTGGTAAGTACTCATAATCGTTTCTTGCATTGTGTGAGGAATGATATTCACTTCAAACCAGTTATCCGCGACATTATTCACAGTCAGGCTAGTACCATCAATACAGATCGAACCCTTCTCAGCAATATATCGTTCAAGGCCTTCCGGTACTTCAAATCGGAATTGAACCGAACGTGCTGACTCTTGCATGGATACTACAGAACCGAGTCCATCGACATGACCACTGACAATATGACCGCCTAAACGTTCGCCTACAGCCAATGCTTTTTCTAAGTTAACGGGAGAGCCTGTTTTTAAACTTCCCAAACTTGTACGCTCAATACTTTCACGAGATACATCAAAGCTTAAAGTCGAGTTATCCATTGCAATAACAGTTAAACAAACACCGTTATTAGCCACACTATCACCCAGTTTCACATCAGACAAATCCAACTGCTGACAATTCACTTTTAAACGTATATCACCACCTTGGGCTTGTAAGGATTCGACCTTACCTATTGCCGCTATGATTCCGGTAAACATCTCTTTCTAACCTCTTTGGTTTGGCTTTGCAGTAATACGCCAGTCATTCCCAACTGCACGCATATCTGTAATCGTTACATCTATATTCTGACTCATGGCCTGTAACTCTGGTAAATGAAATAACCCCTTTGATGAATCACCCATAATTTTGGGAGCCATGTAGATAACAAGCTCGTCAATCAAACCTGCATCAAGTAATGAACCATTTAAAACCGATCCAGCTTCGACCATCACTTCATTGATTTCAAGCCGACCTAGTTCAGTCATCAACTCATGCAAATCAACCCGACCATTTTTTTCTGCAACAGTTAAAACACTAACACCTTGTATTGATGGTAATTGTTCAGTACAAACTAATAAAACATCGCCTTGCTGTTTTAATAATTGTGAATTATTAGGTAATGCTGACTGACTGCTCACAATAACTTTTAAAGGCTGTCTAATTGCTTGGTCTTCAGGATACCAATCTCCTTCAGGCCTAACAGTAAATGCAGGGTCATCAGCTAAAACAGTGCCCATTCCCGATAATATTGCAGAACTGCGTGCTCGTAATTTTTGAACATCTTGCCGTGCTTGGCTGCCTGTGATCCACTTACTTTCACCTGAAGACATTGCCGTTCGCCCGTCGATACTCATTGCAATTTTTGCCCGTACATAAGGCAATCCTGTACGCATTCGTTTACAAAAACCAGGGTTCAGTTGTTCAGCTTGCTCAGATAACAGAGCATCTATGACTTCAATGCCTGCACTTTGCAACCGTTTAATCCCATTACCCGATACAAGGGGATTGGGGTCTTTCATAGCGATAAACACACGTTTAACACCTGCATTCACTAATAAATCTGCGCAAGGTGGCGTACGGCCAAAATGGCTGCAAGGCTCGAGTGTCACATAACAATCAGCGCCTTTAGCTTTATCGCCCGCATTTGCTATCGCATTAACTTCAGCATGGCCTTCACCTGCTCGCTGGTGCCAGCCTTCAGCAACAATCCGGTCATCTTTAACAATAACGCAGCCCACGCGAGGGTTAGGGTCTGTTGTAAAAAGCCCGCGCGCTGCTAATTGCAGGGCACGGGCCATATAGTGTTCATGCTTTGACATAATTAAGACTTATTCTTACGCTCCAAGCATCGAGGACATGTATGCAGCTTACCATCATGACTCCAACCCTCGTCAAGAGCGCCCTGTAAGGAGCCTTCAAACCAGGATCGTCCATCTGTGATGCGTCGACCTTCTGTATCGCCTCGTTGTGTACTTCGTTTTTGTTCAATATAACGAATACCTTGAGGATTACATACATCACAAAAAATAATGACACGTAACATAGTTAGTCGTCTCCTTTCTGCTCAGCTTTATTTTCCATTCGTTCAATTTCTTCACGAAATGCATTCACATCTTGAAAGCTTCTATAAACAGATGCAAAGCGAACATATGCAACTTCATCGAGTTCTCTAAGTGCATCCATCACCCAGTCACCGACTAAACGACTATCTACTTCGCGTTCACCAGATGCAACCAAACGGCGTACAATCCCTTTTACTGCTGTATCAATTGAATCAATACTAACGGGACGTTTTTCTAATGCTTTTAAAAATCCTGAACGTAACTTATCTTCATTAAATACTGCACGCGACTGATCCCGCTTTACTAATCGTGGCAACGATAGTTCCGCAGTCTCATAAGTAGTAAAGCGTTCATTACATTCAACACAACTACGCCGACGTCGAATTGCGTCACCCTCAGCTGAAAGACGTGAGTCTATAACCTTAGAATCATCTGCTCCACAGAAAGGGCAACGCATAATATCGTCAGCTTATGAATAAACTGGAAGTTGTTGGCAAACAGCTAATACTTTGGCTTTAACATCTGCCATAACAGCTGCGTCACCTTTGCTATCGATCACATCACACATCCAAGTAGCTAAGTCTTTACATTCTTGCTCTTTAAAACCGCGCGTTGTAACAGCTGGTGTACCTACTCGAATACCTGAAGTCACGAATGGAGATTGTGGGTCATTAGGTACTGAATTTTTGTTGATAGTGATATTTGAATCACCTAGCCAAGCATCAACTTCTTTACCTGTTAAACCTGCTTCAATAAAGCTTACAAGGAATAAATGGTCATCAGTACCTTTAGATACCACGTCATAACCACGTGCCATAAAGATTTCAGCCATCACTTTTGCATTTTTGATGACTTGTTCTTGGTACGATTTAAATTCAGGCAACATTGCTTCTTTGAATGCCACTGCTTTAGCAGCAATCACATGCATTAATGGACCACCTTGGAAACCCGGAAATACAGCAGAGTTTAATTTCTTCTCAATTTCTGGATTAGATTTAGCAAGGATTAAACCACCACGAGGTCCACGTAATGTTTTATGTGTCGTTGTTGTTGTTACGTCAGCGATTTGCGTTGGGTTAGGGTAAAGCCCCGCAGCAACCAAACCAGCAACATGAGCCATATCAACTAATAAGTAAGCACCAATCGAATCGGCAATATCACGGAAACGCTGCCAATCAACAACACGAGAATATGCTGAGAAACCAGCAACAACCATTTTAGGTTTATGTTCTTGCGCTAAACGATCCACTTCATCGTAATCAATTTCACCTGTCTCAGCGTTTAATCCGTATGAAACAGAGTTATAAATTTTACCTGATGCACTCACTTTAGAGCCGTGAGTTAAATGACCACCATGAGCCAAACTCATACCTAAGATAGTATCTCCTGGTTGAAGTAGTGCTAAATATACTGCAGCGTTTGCTTGTGAACCTGAATGAGGTTGAACATTAGCATAATCAGCTCCAAACAATGTTTTCGCACGTTCGATTGCTAATACTTCTGCTTTATCTACGTATTCACAACCACCGTAGTAACGTTTGCCAGGGTAACCTTCTGCATACTTATTAGTTAATGACGAACCTTGAGCTTCCATTACACGTGGGCTTGTGTAGTTTTCAGATGCGATTAGCTCAATATGGTCTTCTTGACGTTGAGTTTCATCGCTAATAGCTTGTAACAACTCATCATCAAATCCAGCGATTGTCATGTTTTTCTTGTACACAGTATTCCCCTGTTTTCACTGTAAAATAAGCAAGTATTCTACAGTACCCTGTAATATGCTTCTATTACTTAATTGATGATTATGGAATTTAAATGATGAATGTATCGCTTATTGGTGTCGGTTTAATGGGACAAGCTCTTTCCGAACACTTGCTGAACAACCAAATACCCCTTCACTTATACAATCGTAGTGCAAAAAAATGTCAGTCATTGCAAGATCGCGGCGCAATTATTAGCGACTCACCACAAGCAGTCATCGATGAATCTGATATTTGCCTGCTGATGTTAAGTGATGCAACAGCGATCAATATTGTACTTGATTCCATCGAACCAATTAGCTTTAAAGGTAAATTAATCATTCAGATGGGTACGATTGCACCTGACGAGTCACGTGCAATTGCAGAACGCATCCAGTCACACCAAGGTCATTATTTAGAATGCCCCGTGTTAGGCAGTCTACCTGAAGCCCGCTCAGGCACCCTTATTTTAATGGCTGGCGGAAGTGAAAAAGATTATCAATCCGCATTACCCCTGCTTCAAATTATCGGCAAAAACCCAAAATATATTGGTGATATAGGCCAAGGTGCCACGGTTAAGTTAGCGATGAACCAACTCATTGCCGGTTTAACTGCCAGCTTCTCCCTCAGCCTTGCATTGGTTGAAAAAGAAGGTATCGAAACCGAACAGTTTATGGAAATAGTCCGTAGTAGCGCACTTTATGCACCTACTTTTGATAAGAAATTAGATCGGATGTTAACTAGGGATTTTTCTAATCCTAATTTTCCGACAAAGCATTTAGCTAAAGATACCAATCTATTTCTGTCGGTTGCAAAGAACTTAGGACTTGATACTAGTGGGCTAGAAGGGGTTTCTACTTTGCTAGAAAAAGCGTTAGCGCAAGGGTTAGCGGATACGGATTATTCGGCGATTTATGCTGCTGTTAGTCCAGAAAAGTAGCCTAGTTACCTTAAAGATCCTACTTTAGATTGATGATAAAGCCACACAAACCTGTATGCCTATATATTTTGGATATATAGGCATACAGGGAAATCATAATAAGCTCTGAACTATTAAGAATAAAAAATCGAACCCTTTAGTTGAAATACCTGAGCGATAGAATAGACTTCCAAAAGAAATGACACCCTACTCAGCGTTAGATGATTACAACAAAATACACTAAAAGCCTAAGCTAATTTAATTATGATCAATAACTTTAAGTTATTAATATACCGGTCGATAACCTTAGAATAACTCATGAGTCACATACTTGGAGGACGACATGGATATTCAAAAATCATCAAACTTCGGCCAAAAAATTCAAACATTAGCAAAGTCTGACGCTAATAAAAACGAACCTTTCGGTAAAACAGTTTCTGAAATGGCACATACCAAACACGCAGAAATACCAACAGAATCATCTGCTGAGACGAGCAAAAAGCAACTCAATGCTGCAATATTACAATCAGCTGTACAACTAAGTGCTGCTGACTCACCGCAGGCTCTCGTCTTGAAGACAGCACTAGATGGTATTAATGATGCTTTAAAAGAAACTTTAGGTGATAGCGCAATTCAAAATGCCTATGACTCAGGATTAGATGTAAGTCCAGAAGCAACCGCAGACCGAATTGTATCCTTAAGTACCGCATTTTTCAGTGCCTACCAAGACAATCATCCCGAATTAGAAACTGATGCAGCACTAAGTGCATTTGTAGATGTTATTAGTGGTGGTATTGATCAAGGATTTGCTGAAGCTCGAGACATTCTAAGTGGTTTATCGGTATTGGAAGGTGACATTGCTAGCAATATCGATACAACTTACGACTTGGTAGAATCTAAACTCCAAGCTTTTATTGATAGCTTCTCATTAGCTGACACTGAATCAAAATAAAATAGCCACCAACAAAAAAAAGCCCTCAATCAGAGGGCTTTTTTTATCAAACAATCACGAGTTAAACGCTAAATAAATCACGTTGAACAATCGTCTCATTACGATCTGGGCCAGTTGAAATAATATCAATCGGTACACCCGCTAAACTTTCTACTTTTTGAATATATGCTTGAGCATTAGCAGGCAAGTCATCAAATTTAGTTACACCTAAAGTTGACTCACTCCAGCCCGGCATATCAATATAAACAGGTTTGCAGCCTACAAACTCATCAGCACTTAGCGGTAAAACGTCTACCGCTTGGCCATCACGTTCGTAAGAAACGCATAAACGAATCGTGTCTAAACCATCGAGTACGTCTAACTTAGTTAAACATAAGCCTGTCACACTGCTCACCCAACAAGCACGATTTAGAGCAACCATATCTAACCAGCCACAACGACGCCCACGACCTGTTGTCGCTCCAACTTCATGACCTTTATCAGCTAAATATTGACCAATTTTATTAACTGAGCCATCTTCATCTAGCAATTCAGAAGGGAATGGGCCAGCACCAACACGTGTCGCATATGCTTTGGTAATGCCTAATACATAATCGATATGACATGGACCAACACCTGCACCTGTAGCACTTCCACCGGCCGTAGTATTTGAAGATGTCACATATGGGTAAGTGCCATGATCGATATCTAATAAGGCACCTTGAGCGCCTTCAAACATGACGTTGTCACCCGCTAATGAATACTGCTGCAGTAAATGTGGAATATCAGCAATCATCGGTAATAAAATATCACGCATTGCTAGTGTTTCGTCACGTACTTGTTCAAAACTAACGGGATCAGCATTATAGTAGTTAACTAGTTGGAAATTATGAAACTCCATCACTTCTTCTAATTTGGCAACAAAGCTTGCTTCATCCTTCAAGTCACCCAAACGAAGGCCCCGACGAGCTACTTTATCTTCGTATGCTGGCCCAATACCACGGCCTGTTGTACCAATTGCATCTTTACCACGACGTCGTTCGCGCGCTTGATCTAAAGCAATGTGGTAAGGCAGGATCAATGGACATGCTGCACTAATTTTTAGGCGCGACTGAACAGGAATACCACCATCCTCTAATTCACGCATTTCTTTCAATAGTGCTTCTGGGCACAATACAACACCATTACCAATTAAGCATTGAACATGTTCGCGCAAAATACCTGATGGAATAAGGTGTAAAACAGTTTTTTTACCATCAATTACTAAGGTATGACCTGCATTATGACCACCTTGAAATCGAACTACTGCTGAAACATTATCAGTCAATAGATCAACTAATTTACCTTTACCTTCGTCGCCCCATTGAGAGCCAATTACAACGATATTTTTAGCCACGTGTTTGTTCCTGTTTCTGCCACTTATATGGGGCTATTTATTTAATGAATAAATTTAACTTTATCCAATAGTTTTTATTCGCTATCAGTTAACTGATAAATAACAATTTCGCCTTGTTCACGTAGTGATTGAACGCTACGTATGTCTTCATCTTTATCAGACCAAGACTTGTATATTGGTTTTCTAGCCTCTTCAACGTGCGTTAATTGAGTCAGCAATGTTTTCATATCCAAACTAAAACCGGTCGCTGGTTGAGCATGACCGAAATCTTCGCCAATATCATCATAACGACCACCCATAGCAATCGCATTAGCTGATCCAGCCTGGTATGCAGCGAATACAACACCTGTGTGGTAGTGATAACCGCGTAACTCTGATAAATCAAAATTTAGTGTCAATTCTGGTAAACGCTCAGCAGTCATCTCTGCAACAGTCTGTAGACTTGCTAGTGCTGACTGTACCGATTCTGGTGCATTTGCTAATACTTGTTTAGCTTTGACTAATACAGAGACATCGCCATTGAGTTCAGCCAATGCCAATAGCATTTGGTAGGCATCAAGAGAGAGGCTGTATTGTGTTAATAATGTCTCTATTTCTGGCAACGCTTTACGCTGTAATGCAGAAAACAACTCTTCTTCTTGCTCAGCATTTAAACCAGCATACTCAGCTAAACCACGATAAATACCAACATGACCAAGGTCAAGTAATAGATCTGATGTAATGCCAGCAGTAGCCAATACTTCAGTCATTAACTGTAATATTTCGATATCACTTGCTGGGCCTCGATGCCCGTAGATTTCAGCACCAAGCTGGATTGGGTTACGCGACGTTCCACCTTGTGGCAGGGTTTGTAATACGTTACCAATATAACAAAGGCGTTGTACACCTTCTTTATTTCTTAGCGTGTGTGCTGCAATACGAGCCACTTGAGGGGTCATATCTGCACGAATCCCCATTAAACGACCAGACATTTGATCAGTTAATTTGAACGTCTGTAAATCAAGTGTTTTAGCTGTGCCGGTTAGTAATGAATCTAAATATTCGACCAAAGGCGGAAATACCAATTGGTATCCCCAGCTCTGCATCATATCTAGTAGCTGACGACGTAATTGTTCTAATTGAGCCGCCTGTTCAGGTAATAATTCATCAATACCTTCTGGTAGTAGCCAACGTTGTTTTAAACTCATCTATCAATTTACCCAATAAAGTAGCGTTACACCTAAGACCATGCTGAACAAACCTATTGTTCTCAACTGCCGATCTGTCATAGATACCATTTGTATCAGTGCTCGCCGAAAAGCAGTTGGACTTAGAAAAGGCATAACGCCCTCAATAACCAGCATTAATGCTGATGCAACCCAAAGGCTATGTAACAATGTATCACTCACAAAAGATATTTATTTTTGTGAATTACTAAATTTATTAAAGAACTCACCTTTAGGCTCAATCACCAACATATCATCACCCGCAAACACATTCTGATATGCAGTTAAACGACGGTAAAGTGAATAGAATTCTTTATTCTGACCATAAGCAGTTGCATAGATTTCAGTCGCTTCAGCATCACCATTACCTCGTAAAACCTCAGCTTCACGTTTAGCATCAGCTAAAATAATAGTACGTTGACGATCAGCATCAGAGCGGATTTCTTCTGCTTTTTCAGCACCTTGCGCACGAGTCTCTTTAGCAATACGCTCACGCTCTGAGTTCATACGGAGAAATACACCACTGCTAATTTCACTTGTAAAGTCAATTCGTTTGATACGAATATTGACTAGTTCAATACCTAACGCTTTAACTGAGTTAGCAGTTTTATCTAGGATATCAGCAACCATGGCTGCTCTGTCACCTGAGACTACTTCTTGTACGGTACGATTTGCAAACTCATCACGTAAAGCGTTATTCACGATATTAAAGATACGTGAACCAGCTCGACTCTTTTCACCACCCATTGCAGTGAAATAAGTCTTTACATCAGAAATTTTCCATAGAATGAATGAATCAACTAAAAGCTTTTCTTTGCCTTTTGTTAAGTATTCCTCTGGATTCACATCCAAAGTCAGGATACGTCTATCAAACCGTTTTACTTCATCAAAAAGCGGCTGTTTAAAATGAATACCAGGTTCGAAGTCAGCATGTTGAATTTGACCGAGACGCAATACAATCGCTCGCTCACGTTGGTCAACAAAAAACACTGACATATAAAGTCCTAGCAGCACAAATGCGACTAAAATAGAAACTAATTTCATTGTTGCAGACATCTTAACGGCCCCCTCTACTACGTGCATCTTCTCTAACAGAAGTTGAAGCACCGCTATTATTCGTCGACGTTGAATAATTATTCATATTACTAACGTCAACACGTGTTGGTTCAGAGTTACTACTGCTACGCATTTTATCTAAAGGAAGATAAAGTACGTTGCTACTATCTTTAGAAACATCAACCATAACTTTTTGAGTCTTACTATATACAGACTCCATCGTATCTAAGTACAAACGTTCTCTTGTGATTTCTGGAGCTTTTTCATATTCCTTCATTACTTGTAAGAATCGGCTTGTTTCACCTTTTGCTTTTGAAAGGATTTGGCTCTTATATGCTTCCGCTTCTTGTACTAAACGGAACGCTGCACCACGTGCTTTTGGAACGATGTCATTAGCATACGCCTCAGCTTCATTTTTCATACGCTCCTTATCTGCACCCGCTTTTACTACATCAGAAAACGCTGCTTGAACTTGAGCAGGTGGCTGCGTATCTTTAATATTGAAGCTAGTTACGATAAGGCCTGTACCATAATCATTTAATAGAGATTGAAGTAATGTTTCAGCTTGTCCTTTCAAGTTAGCACGTTCATTAATAGCTTGGTCCATACTGCTTTGCCCAACTACTTCACGTACCGCACTTTCTGTCATTTTTTCCAATGTTGCAATTGGAT
The DNA here is from genome assembly GCA_937900515.1 of uncultured Gammaproteobacteria bacterium. GTDB lineage: Bacteria > Pseudomonadota > Gammaproteobacteria > Nitrosococcales > Methylophagaceae. Next base: position 19,508 of record CALCCU010000092.1, read on the forward strand.
TGTCAACATTGAATAAGAAAGCCGCTGCATCTTCAACACGATATTGAATCTCAACTTTCATCTCAATAATGTTTTCATCTTTCGTCAACATTAATGCTTCAGAAGCAATTGTACTATCACGTCCTACTGTTGAGCGGAATCCAATCGCAGCAGTACGACTTTTATCAACATCTACGACATCAACTGATTGAATTGGAGCAGGTATATGCCAATGTGGTCCTGGCAATACAGTTTCTTTATATTTGCCGAACTGCAAAATAACACCACGTTCAGCTGGTTCAACGATATAAATACCTGATGCAAGCCAAACTATGAAGATCACGGCAGCAATCAAGCCCAAACCGATAGCGCTTCCTTGCCCAGAAGGTTGATCATCTGAGTTAGTGCTACTTGAGCCACCGAGCATCCCACTTAATTTACGTTGTATATTGCGAATAACGTCATCAAGATCAGGCGGACCGTCATTGCCACGGTTACCCCATGGGTCTTTATCATCCTTTCCTGGTTCATTCCAAGCCATTTAGCTCTCCAAAATGGGTTTTAAAAAATCAAAGTGTACTATTTTACGTACTTAATATGCGTTAGGGAACAGACAAAACAAATCATTCAATAAATTCTGGTTCAACAACGTCTTCTGGGAAATACTCTTGCAGTGCCTGACGCAATAGATCTAAGCCCTCACCTGTCTTAGCTGATAACCAAACACGTATAATGCGACCTTCTTGGTCTCTATCAATACGTGCTGGGTGATCTTCTAGCTGATCAATTTTATTGCAAACTATCAGTTGAGGAACCTCATCTGCGCCAATTTGATGAAGCACATCATTAACATGACTCATAAGATCTTCTCGATCTGCTCCAGCTTCAACAACGTGAATTAATAATGCTGCATCACGGGTTTCTTCTAAGGTGGAACTGAACGATTCAACAAGATCATGTGGCAACTGTCTAATAAAGCCAACTGTATCCGCTATAACTAATGGCTGCGTATCTATTAACTTCATTCTTCTTAAAGTAGGATCAAGCGTCGCAAATAAACGGTCATCAGCATAAACTTCAGATGTTGTAAGTCGATTAAACAATGTAGATTTACCCATATTGGTATAACCAACTAAAGACACAACGTCAACTTCGCTCCGCTGGCGTGAACGTCTACCTTGGTCGCGCTGTGATTGAACCTTGCTCAAGCGTTTTTTTAATGACTTAATACGCTGCGAAAGTAAGCGGCGATCTGACTCTAGTTGTGTCTCACCTGGTCCACGCATACCAATACCACCTTTTTGTCTTTCAAGGTGAGTCCAGCCTCGAACTAGGCGAGTGGAAAGATGCTTTAACTGGGCTAGCTCTACTTGAAGTTTACCTTCGTGAGATCGAGCTCGACGTGCAAAGATGTCAAGAATGAGTCCTGTCCGCCCAATGACGCGGCACTCTAATTTTTTCTCGATATTCCGTTCTTGGCTAGGCGACAAGTCATGATTGAACATAACAAGTGCAGCATCATGAGCGAGTACATATTCTCGGATCTCATCGATTTTTCCTGAACCTGCAAAAAATTTGGGATCAGGACGCTGACGTTTACCGTGAACTATTTCAGCAATTTTGGCTCCGGTTGAACCGACTAATTCAATGAACTCTTGTTCAGACTCTGCAAAATTAGGATCATTAAAATTTAAGTGTACAAGTATGACAGCTTCTTTTTCTGAGTTATCTTCAAATGCTGCGTTACTATTGGGCCGGTCAAACAGTTCCATTAATATCCTCTAATCTTGATCACTATCACTAAACGTTACATTCCTGGCAGGAACGATGGTTGAAATCGCATGTTTATAAACCATTTGATTTACAGAATTTTTTAATAAAATGACAAACTGATCAAACGAATCAATCTGACCTTGTAATTTAATACCATTCATTAGAAAGATCGATACAGGTACATTTTCACGACGGAGAGCATTTAAAAAAGGGTCTTGTAGTGATTGCGCTTTAGCCATTTTCATTCCTTATCTATTATTGTTATTAGAAAAAACAAGCTATGTATTACAGTATTACTTTAGCATTAAACTAGGGTATTGATCTTCTAAAAAACGAAGTACATCATCAACTGGTAAATCAGGGCCACTATCGAACCAAACTCCATCTTTCTGAGCTCTAAGCCAAGTTAATTGACGCTTTGCCATTTGACGAGTAGCAATGATTGCTTTTTCGATAAATGTAGCCTCATCATACTCACCTGACAGATATGACCAAGCTTGTCGATAACCAACAGACCGTATAGCTGGTAAATCCTTATGACAACCATCTCTTTCAAAAAGTGCCTGAACTTCTTCAATAAATCCCTTTTCGATCATTCCATGATAGCGTTCTGCAATTCGTCTATGTAGTACGCTACGTTCGAATGGACTTATAATAATTTTTACGACATCGTAGGGTAATGTTGTTTCGACAGACTTAGTAAGTTCAGTCATAGATTTACCCGTAATTTCGTATACTTCTAAAGCACGTTGGATCCGTTGAGGGTCATTAATATGAATACGCGCTGCAGAGATAGGATCTACTTCAGCTAGCCGTGCATGTAGAGAAGCCAAACCATTTTGTCGACACTCCTCATCAAGCTTTTCTCGTATAGTAGGGTCGGCATTAGGTAAGTCTGATAACCCCTGCTGTAATGCTTTAAAATAAAGCATCGTACCACCGACTAAGACAGGTATTTTCCCCCGGCCAGTAATATCAGCCATAAGTGTAAGAGCATCGGATCGAAAACTCCCTGCAGAATAACTCTCAGTTGGTTCGATAATATCAACCAGGTGATGGGGATGCTGTTCTAATATTTCAGGCTCAGGTTTAGCTGTACCAATATTCATGCCCCGATACACTAGCGCTGAATCAACACTAATAATCTCAACAGGATAATGTCGAGCTAACTCAAGCGCAAGATCAGTTTTACCAGCAGCTGTTGGCCCCATGATGAACAGGGCCAAAGGTAAATTGTTAGAATTAGCTTCTATGTTTAACCCTGCTTCATTGTGTCGTAAAATTCTGAATTAGTTTTTGTAGATTTAAGTCGATCCATCAAGAATTCCATCGCTTCAACTGGATCCATCGGAGCCAATAATTTACGTAATATCCAAAGTTTATGAAGATCGTCTGCTTGTGTAAGCAAGTCTTCTTTACGCGTGCCTGACCTCGTAACATTAATCGCTGGGTACATACGGCGTTCAGCAAGTTTACGTTCTAACTGAAGCTCCATATTACCCGTACCTTTAAACTCTTCAAAGATAACTTCATCCATACGTGAACCAGTTTCAACAAGTGCTGTTGCGATGATAGTTAAGCTACCACCTTCTTCAATATTTCGTGCTGCACCAAAGAAACGTTTAGGACGTTGTAAAGCATTAGCATCAACACCACCAGTTAAAACCTTACCTGATGATGGCGCAACCGTATTGTAAGCACGAGCAAGTCGCGTAATAGAATCGAGTAGGATTACTACATCACGCTTATGTTCTACAAGACGTTTCGCTTTTTCGATAACCATTTCTGCAACTTGTACATGTCGTGTTGCCGGCTCGTCAAATGTACTAGATACAACTTCACCAACTACTGAACGTTCCATTTCTGTTACTTCTTCAGGACGTTCATCAATCAACAACACAATTAGGTCACTGTCAGGATGATTTGCAGTAATAGATTGCGCTATTGTTTGCAAAATCATGGTTTTACCAGACTTAGGAGGTGCAACAATTAAGGCCCTTTGCCCTTTACCTATCGGAGCTGATAAATCAATTAGTCTAGGAGTTAAATCTTCAGTACTACCGTTACCACGTTCAAGCGTAAATCGTTCATTTGGGAATAATGGTGTTAGGTTTTCAAAAGGTACTTTATGCTTTGATTTATCTGGTTTTTCGTAGTTTATTTCTTCGACTTTGACTAAAGCAAAATAACGTTCGCTGTCTTTAGGCGCTCGAATTTTACCAGTGATAGTATCACCCGTACGCAGATGAAAACGTCGAATTTGACTAGGAGAAACATAAATATCATCAGGACCAGCAACATAAGATGCTTCAGGTGAACGTAGGAAGCCAAAACCATCCTGAAGTAACTCTAATACACCTGTCGTAATAACTTCATCACCTTGTTTGGCGTGCTCTTTAACAATGGAGAAAATTAAGTCTTGTTTACGATTGCGAGCTAGGCCTTCAAGTTTCATTGAAAGGGCAAGCTCCATAAGCTCAGCAGCAGATTGCTTCTTAAGTTCTGTCAGATTCATGTATTACCTAGATTTTGAATTTTATATTTAGAATTTTTATGTGATTTATTAATACGCATCAGATGCGCTTAATTGGGAGATATTTCGGAATTAAGCAGCAATAATAACACAAAAAATAGGGGAGTCTATATAAAATA
>CALCCU010000093.1 GCA_937900515.1 uncultured Gammaproteobacteria bacterium
AGAAGCATATTCAATCAATGCAAAACAAAGGCATTGATATTATTTGGGACGGTGATAAGAGCAACTCCAATGCGGCACTTACCGTGTTTAGGCATCACAACAGTGCAAGTGTTGTTAAAGGCCTTGTTGGCACTTCGCCTAAAACTATCTGGGTTATAGATTATCCAATTTTAGAACGCATCCATTACTTGTTAGTCGCTGGTTTCGACGTCTATGGAAGCGTATCCCATCAAGCGATGACTCGGATGTATATGGATTTCCTTCGCATGGAATCTGAAATGAACTATTTATCATTGTTGCCAGAGGCAACCCGTCGTGAAAAAGTAGAATTTTGGTATAGAGATGCTATTGATGACATACAGCCTTACCTTGACCTTTATATAAAAGCTGGTGTTCCAGGAATTGTACGAAACAGCGAAACCGTAAACGCGACACAACAGCTAGAAAAAAGCCTACGCGTACACCTAGATAATGTGTTGACTCCCTATTACTCGCTTAACGCTTCATCTCTATCTAAAGAAGCAATTACTGCGCTGAGCCGTCTCTCAGACCTAACAGGGACGCCTGCCACCTTACTGCCCGAAAGCACGCTGATTACCGTAGAAGGCAAAGGCGTTCTGAGTTTGCTGGCAGATACCGCGTATTCAAATATTTCGTCGATGTTTGATGAAAAAGAAAGACGTTTACCTAACGAAGACAAACTCACAATCGCAACCGGCTTTATCAGTGCCTACCCAAATGTCATATTAAGTATCCCTGAGAAAAACATACCCGATATGGTTAAAAGCATTGAGTTACTAAAATCAGAATATGATTACGAACAATTTTTAGACCAATATGGTGTAAGACGCTCAGACCCAAACTTCTGGAACATCAGCGATAAAATTCTAGAAAAATACCGAGCAAAAGAGCCACTCAATAGTGGCATCTTAGATTACAACCGGTTAGACAACCGCTAAAAAGCTATAGCATTATAGCAACTGCCAGCCCGCTTTGATTAATAAGGCCAGAGTCGCTAAAAAGCCCACGAGAAAAGCGTAACTACGTGGGCTAGGATTTCTTTCAGTCGCTATGGCGTAGTACAACAGCATGTGTACAATACGTGCAAGTGCATAGATCCACATCGCGACTCCTAACCAATATGGCTCAACTTGTGTATAGGTCGCTAATAAAAATGCGCAAAGAAATAGTGGCAAATTTTCAAGCGAGTTCATAAAGGTCCGGTGCGCCCTGAAAACAAATGAGCCATGACTCAGCGACTCAGAAATTTTTCCCGGAATGGCATTAGGGTGTTTAGCCTTTACCACACTCGCCACAACAAATTGCACACATAACGTTAAAGCAAGCACCCAGAAGCCAAATAGGGCAAAATCATAGTTCATCATAAGGTTTGTGTCCTTGTCAGGTTTGATAATGCATGAAACCAACACACGTAAATGACATCATTAATAACGTAAAATGACTTGTACGCGTGTTCCTACCGATATGTACGTTAAAGAATCGAATATCGATGTTAGCGCGTATAGCTAAACCGTGTATTTGACAAAGCCACTAGGCGAGAGGCTCAGGAGTTTATGAAGTTATTTAGTTGTATTTGCGGTGAAACCAGCTCACTTTATTTTGAAAGCACACAATGCACAACCTGCGGCCGTCTAACGGGTTTTTGCCATGATTTAAAATCAGTGATCAGTTTTGATCCCACTGACAAAGAAGGAATCTTCATTGGAGCTGAAAACGGATTAGAGTACCAACAATGCGATAACTATCGATTACATCAAACGTGCAATGGCATGACGCCGATCATTAACCCAAAACATGAAGAAGCAACGTCAAACCTTTGTTTTAGCTGTCATTTTAATGACAACATACCCAACCTATCAATTCCCCAGCATATTACCCTGTGGCGCAAGCTTGAAACGGCTAAACGTCGTACCTTATTCACCCTGGATGCACTAGAACTACCCTTACTAGACAAAACCCAAGACCCAGTAAAAGGCCTCAGCTTTGACTTTTTAGCCGACAAAAACGCTACGGATCACTTTGCAACCCCTATAAAAGGCCAAGCCCCTGTCTTTACCGGACACAGCAATGGACATATTACCATTAACATTGCCGAAGCAGACGATGTAGCTCGTGCTTCCGCCCGTCTGGCCATGGGGGAGCGCTACCGAACGCTTTTAGGGCATTTTCGTCACGAGATAGGCCACTACTATTGGGATATTCTTGTAGCCCCAGACAAGAAGCAGTTAACCAAATGCCGTGCTCTGTTTGGTGATGATCGCGAAGACTATCAAGAATCTATTGAACGCCATTACGAAGAAGGTGCACCCGAAAACTGGCAAAATAGCTACATTTCAGAATATGCCACCATGCACCCTTGGGAGGACTTTGCTGAAACATGGGCGCATTATTTACATATGATAGATACGCTCGAAACGGCACAAGAGGGAGGATTAGAGTTAACTAAAAAATCAGACAAACATAGTCCTGAAGTCAGCGATCTGGCACTACCTCAAGAAGAAAATTATTTTAATAAACGCTCATCACTCACCAATATTGTTAACACGTGGATTCGCTTCTCTGTTGTTCTCAACTCGCTTAACAGGAGTATGGGGTTACCCGATGCCTACCCATTTGTTTACAACGAAACTATTGTTAAAAAGCTACAGTTTATCCATACCCTAATCCACAATTACGATCCAACGAGCATGCAGGTAACGCCAGAACACAGTAAAGAAAAGCCCGAACACGCTAAAAACCACATACCAACATCAGACGACGCACCCTTGGCTAGTGGCCAGCCTGAGAAAAAAGATTCATAACTAGCACGCCTGATAAAATAAGCGCTATACCAATAACGGCAGGCCAGTCGAGGGCCTGCCCAAACACCTTCCAGCCAATCAAAGCGATGAGCACAACGCCTAGGCCCGACCACACCGCATAGGCAACACCAACGGGTATAGTACGAAGCGTTAACGACAAAAAGTAAAAAGCACTCGCAAAGCTAACAGCGCATATGATCGTTGGCATGAGGCGTGTGAAGCTCTCACTTTGCTTCAAAGCCGATGTACCAATAACCTCCGAAACAATAGCAATCAACAGAAACAACCAGCTTTTCATCTTCCACCCCATTTATATTAGCTTTAAACAGCTTTATGCCTTTACTCAGAAGCAAAAAAGCAGCCAAAGCTGCTTTAATCCCGTTAATACTGCGTTATTAGTGTGGATTTCATATCCAACACGTTAACAGCAGTTCATTACGACACGGCGATGGTTCTAAACAAATAAAGCACGTAATCGCTCTAAATCCTCAGGAGTATCAACACCTGCTGGTGGCAGTTCGTTGGCAACAGCCACATGAATTTTAGCACCATTCCATAAAGCTCTTAATTGCTCTAAGCACTCGGTATTTTCTACGTCCGCAGGCTCCCAAGTAACAAAGCTATTCAACAAACCAACGCGGTATGCATATATACCGATGTGGCGCTGCCAATTAAAACCGGTCGGCATGGTTGTTTTATCGTGATTAAACGCATCTCGAGGCCATGCGATCGGTGCCCGACTAAAATACATAGCCAAGCCATTACGATCAGTAACTACTTTCACAACATTGGGGTTGAGTAGGCTTTCTATGTCTTCGATAGGTTCTGACAAGGTAGCAATGCTAGCTTGGGGTTCAGCCATCAAATTTTGAGCTACTTGATTAATTACGCATGGCGGGATTAGTGGCTCGTCACCTTGCACGTTAACGACGATATCATCCGGAGCAAAACCCAATTGAGCAACCACTTCCTGTAGCCTATCAGTACCCGATGGATGATCTTCACGCGTCATGCAGACTTCTGCACCAAATGCTCGTGCGGCATTAGCAATACGGCTATCATCTGTAGCAATGATAACTCGGTCAGCTTCACTCAATAATGCTCGCTCATATACATGCTGCACCATCGGCTTGCCCGCTATATCCGCTAAAGGCTTACCTGGGAACCGAGATGACCCATAACGTGCCGGTATAATAACGCTAAATCCCATCTTAACTGCTTCCTTTACTTATCTTTTAAACGCTCTTCAGCGGTCAGTGTACGTGCTTCACTCTCGAGCATCACGGGAATATCATCACGAACAGGATAAGCCAACCCACTAGGACGACACACCAACTCGTTAGTATCTTCCTTATATTCAACAGGAGCCTTTGATACTGGGCATACTAAAATATCGAGTAACTTTTTATCCATTTTACCCACTCTCTTATGGTTTAAATTAATTCGTTAGTGGCGGTGTACGATCACGTAAAACATTGTGTAAGTGTTCAAATAACGCCGTTGACAAAACCGCATCGACAGGCATAAAATACGTATGCGAAAGCGCGCCAAAAACCCTGCACTTTACGGCATCTTTTTCTGTCATGATAACAGGAAGCCCATCGCCGAACGTAATATCATCTTGCTGATATTGGTGATGATCTGCAAAGCTATGCTCAATAACCTCACACCCCTGACTTTTTAACGATTCATAAAAGCGCCTTGGATTACCAATACCAGCAACTGCATGGATGCGCTGACCAGAAAAGCGGCTTATATCTAAGTACGACGAATCAAACATAGACACCAGCGTATTAGGAACAAGTCTCATCGTATAAGCCCCTTCCTGCACCATTTTCTGTGTTGCAGTACCTTGGCCGTTTACAACAATTAAATCAACATCATCTAGCCGGTTTGGGGGCTCTCTCAAGGGACCAACCGGCAAACAACGCTCATTCCCTAGACCACGGACCCCATCAATAATTGCTATTTCTACTGTTCGTCCCATACGGTAATGCTGCAAACCATCATCACTAATAATAATATCGCACGATGTTTGTTCAATGAGCGCTTTGCACGCTTGCACACGGTCAGGGTCAATAAACAAAGGAACATTAGTTCGCTGTACGATCATCAGTGGCTCATCACCGCATTGCTCTGCAACGCCACCGGGTGACACACGAAAAGGGGTACTAGGCGGATTAGCTTTATAACCTCGGCTGACAACACCTGGGGTGTAACCTTGCTCGCGTAAGTGCTCAATGAGCGCTAATGTAAAAGGCGTTTTACCTGTTCCTCCAACGCTGATATTTCCGACCACTATTAAGGGGATTGGTGGCTGCCATTGCTGCTTTAGATCGTGCGCCTTTTTTCGATGCGCTAACCCCGTAAACACACACGTTAAAGGCCACAATAAATAAGGCCAACGCGAGCCATCAAACCATGCCTGCTCCAACCGAGCCATTACTCGGCCGCCTGTTGCGTGGTGATGCTTAACTTGTCAAAGCCTAGCTGCCCTGCCACATCCATAGCCGTTACTACAAATTGATGAGGGGTTTTTGCATCAGCCGTAACAATAAGTGGTGGCTTTTGTTCGAGACTAGCTTGATCCCCCAGCACTTTTAAAATCGCAATACGCAGCGTTTCAGCCTGAGTATTAATTAACGGCTGACCATTAACACTAAAAGTGCCTTCCGCACTAATAATAATATCAACGGTTTGGGGTTGTTCCTCTAATTGAGTTGCTTCGGCCGCTTCGGGCAAATCAACTTCTAGGTGTGTTTCTTTGGTGAAGGTGGTCGACACCATAAAAAAGATTAATAACAAAAACACCACATCAATTAAGGGTGTTAAATTAACATTAACCTCTTCACGTCGTTGACGTTGAAATTTCACAGGCTACTCCGGCTTTATTTATCCTGATCGGCTTCGCGTTCACCGTGAACAATCTCAACCAACTTAATGGCCTCTTGCTCCATATCCACAACTAAAGTATCCACTTTTCGTTGTAAATGACGATGAAAGATAAGCGTAGGTATAGCAACAGCTAGCCCGGTTGCTGTTGTAATCAAAGCCTCAGAAATACCACCCGCTAGTACCGATGCATTCCCTGTGCCTTGTGCCATGATAGCCGCAAACACTTTAATCATACCGATCACCGTACCCAGCAGCCCAAGTAGCGGGGTTATAGCAGCAATAGTACCTAACGCCGTTAGAAAGCGCTCTAGCTCATGAACGACCTCGGTTGCTGCCTCTTGGATGCTCTCTTTCATAATCTCACGGCCATGACGAGCATTGTTTAAGCCAGCCACCATAATACGACCTAAAGGACTCGCTTTTTTAATCTCTTTCATTTGTTCAACGGAAGTAGAACCCGCTTTTAGTCGTGACCAAATATCATTGGTTAAGCCGGTAGGCGCAATTTTTTCTGAGCGCAACACCCAGAGACGCTCTAAACAAATAGCTAACGATAGAACCGAGCAACCAATGATAGGTACCATTAGCCACCCACCTGATGAGATTAATTCAAACACGTGCAAGCCTCCTAAAATGAGGGGCTACTTTACCATAGGTTTTACCGCTGGAATATGGCCTTAACCCTTTGACCAAAAGCGTTTTTGTCGAGTACGCCAGGTTTCTGATTCGCAACGCCCATTTAACGTTTCGTACAAAAAGACGGCACCGTCTTGGTCTGTTCTCAAGACATTATCAGTGTAACTAAGTACTCGACTTAAAAAGTCTTGATGCGGATGACCATAGCGATTCAAAAAACCGGCACTAAATACAACGGTTTTCGGTGTGGTAGAAGCCAATAAAAATTCACCGGTGGAGTGTCGACTACCATGATGACCAGCCAACAACCACTCTACAGGTTTCAACTGAGACGACAGCTCCTGTTCAACACCTTCATCAATGTCACCCGTTAACAAAAAGCTACATGAGGACGACCTTATCTCCAGGACACAAGATTGATTGTTAGTGACCGATGTTTGACGTTGGCTTGGCGCTACTAGATAACGAAACGAAACGCCATCCCACTCCCATGCGGTTTGTTCTTGGCATTGTTGATACGTATTAATAGGAAACTCAAGTAAGTGTCGAGGAGAGCCGCCAGTTAGTCGATCAAAGCTGATCCCATGGTCGTAAATAGCTTGCAAACCGCCCGCATGATCATTATCTGCATGGCTTATTACCAGCTCATCTATCAGGAAGCCATTAGCGCTTGGTGAGAGTTTAGACAAGGCAGGTAAGACGGCTGATTCAAATGCAGAACCACCAGAGCGATACCTTGCTCCCGTATCATAGAGCAACCGATGATTTTGAGTGGATATTAGCACTGCATTTCCCTGCCCTACATCAAAAACCACCGCCGAGAATTGACCTTCATTCATGCGCTCTTGCTGTGGCAAAAAAGCGGGCAAACAGCACAAAACTCCCACCCACCGTAGCCGTCCTTTTACAGGCTGTAATAATATAAAAACACCCACCAAAAGACTAAAAAGTGCCCAATAAGAAGGCGCTAATATCAAATAGATACTTGAGTTACCCAATAGATTTACGATGAAACTCACGACAGCATCCAAAACCGACCAAAATACAGACAGTAAATTTCCGACCATCATCAGAGGAAGCATCCATCCACAATAGGCGCACAATAAGGCAGGAACACTCAACAACAAGATTAATAAAATATAAGGAATAGCCAGCAGATTCACAAAAGGAGAAAGGATACTCACTTGCCCAAAAGACAGCGTCACTAAGGGTAACATCACAATAGTAATCCAGATTTGAGCACGAATAGCGGTTTTGATGCCGCTAGATTGACTACGCCTAGCAATCAAAAGCAACAAGGCCCCGACGGCACCAAAACTCAGCCAGAAACCAACTTCATAAATACTCAACGGGTTTAGCAACAACACAAGAAACATGGCAAACCACCAGCGCCGCCAAACACTTGGCGGGCACTTGAGTAACAACCCTCCTAACAACACAGCCGCCATTATCCAGGCACGCTGAGTGGGCAAACTAAACCCAGCAAGGCCAACGTAAATACCGCTCAACACTAATGCAAAAAATACTGGCAACACGCGCTCAAGCCATGGCCAGACAAGTCCACCTTTATGCCCTAGTCGCAACCCCAGATAAGTACAAGCAACTAAACAGCGCCCTATCCACCAGCCACACCACACACAAATTCCGATGTGTAAACCACTAACAACTAATAAATGCGATGTCCCCGTTTGCTCCATCAACGCCCAATGATCATCGGATAGCCCTCCTCGATCACCCAACAACAAAGCTCGATAGCTTGCTGCAATCAAAGGCGAATCGCTCCACAATTCGGTTAACCAGTGAGCCAATTTAAATCGAATAAGTGAAACCGATATATCAGGAGCTTGATAGTCTAAGTGCTTCTTTACATAACCGGTGGCATCAATACCCTTAATTAACGCCCATCGTTCATAATCAAAACCATAAGGGTTAGCTAAACTATGCGGCGGTTTTAATTTAGCGACGATAGTAAACGTGGCTCCGGGCAATACAGGCACATCAGACTTAAACCAACGGAGCCGTATCCGCTCGAAATTTGCATCCTTGAGTTTTACGCCTTCTGGGGCGCTAATAACGTTAGTGACCTGCAAATTAAAACGAATCAGGTCTGTCTCATGCGAAGGCAGGCCAATTACACGCCCCTCGACCACCCAATCCCCCGTGTGCGCCTGAGGAAGCCTAGACTGCAAAAGACGATCAGCCGAAACGGTAAACCATGTAAAACCCATGCCCCAACAAATAGTGGCGTACAACAACGTTCTAAGCGAGAAATGACTCGCCCCAAAAGAATGATCAAGCCCTTTCACATGACGTTGGCCGAGGCGCGAAAAACCTAATGGCCTTGTCACCCACATGACGGACTTGGCGCCATACACCAAAAGAATGACAAGAATAAAACTTAAGCAGAAAACCAAAGAAACAAGGAAAGGTAATTGCGATGCTGTGAAAATGCCTAAAATAAATCCGATCATCCGTGATCTCGTGTTGGATTACTGCTCGCGCCTGTGCATAATACCGCTACGTTTTTCAAAGCTGTACGATGTATATGCCACGTAAGTTTATAAAGAAGTACTTGCCTAATGAGTCAAGTCTTAAAAACCACAAACATCTTAGCTGGCTAGGCAGTCACCTGCATGACCCAGCCTTGTGGCATCTCACTCGGAAATCCTTTTCCAAAGCGTTTCTCGTAGGGATATTTTGTGCGTTTTTGCCGTTCCCGCTTCAAATGCTCATTGCCGCACTGCTCGCTGTATTTATGCGTAGCAATATTCCCATATCTGTCAGCTTGGTGTGGATTACTAACCCTTTCACCATTCCGCCTATTTTTTTCTTTACCTATCGAGTGGGCACTTTTTTATTAGGCTCACCTGAGCGCAACATAGAACTGAGTTTTACTCGCGAAGCCCTATCTCATGACTTGCCTGCCATTTGGTGGCCACTACTGACAGGCTCACTCTTTTGCGGGATCGTTTTTAGTATTATTGGGTATTTCGTTGCGAGCCAATTTTGGATCTATTACGTCAAAAAAAGCTGGTCACTTCGCAAAAGAAAACGTAAAGATTAATTAGCTAACCTGAATCACGGCTGAGCATGCACTAGCGTTATAGAGAACCCACAAGCTAGTGCACACCACCTTACGTCTACTAATGATTAGTAATTTCGACGAGGCCGCCATCGGTCAATTCAAAGATACGATCCATCTTCTTCGCCAAATCAGGATCATGCGTGACAATAATAAACGATGTATTCAAGTCTTGATTCAACTGTGACATCAATGCCTGAATCTCTGCCGCGGTTTGCCTATCCAAGTTTCCGGTTGGCTCATCCATCAACACACATGCTGGCTCAGTTACTAATGCTCGCGCAATAGCTACCCGTTGACGTTCACCACCACTTAATTGCGCTGGCTTATGAGATAAGCGATGAGACAAGCCGACTTTTTCAAGCAATACTTTTGCTTTATCGGCCGCCTGCGCTGGCGATTGCTTAGCCAACATTAAAGGAATAGCCACGTTCTCAACCGCAGTAAACTCAGGTAGCAAGTGGTGGAACTGATACACAAACCCCAACATACGATTTCGGATCTCAGATCGACGCTTTTCAGACGTTTGATAAAGCACTTCTCCGCCTACCGTTACCGACCCACTCGTAGGCCCCTCTAACCCACCAAGCATATTAAGCAAGGTGCTCTTCCCCGAGCCCGAAGAACCAATAATGGCTATTCGTTCACCCGCACCAATAGACAAAGAAACCGACCGTAGCACTTCAACTTCATTGCCAGCTTCATTATACGTTTTACAGACATCATCACACACCATAACGGCATCTTGAGTCGCTACAAAAGATTGATCACTCATAACGTAAAGCCTCTGCCGGTTGTGTTTTGGATGCACGCCACGCGGGATACAAGGTGGCTAAAAAGCTAATTGACATAGCCGATGCTGTAATCAGCACCACATCAGACATATTTAATTGGGAAGGCAAATAGCTAATAAAATACACATCCGCAGAAAGAAACTGCACACCCAGTACGCTTTCTAGCCAAGCAACCAGATCTGTCACAGTAAGCGCGAGTAAAGTCCCTAACCCCGCACCCAGCAGCGTACCGGCAAAACCAATAACAACGCCCTGTACCATAAAGATACGCATGATCATGCCGGGTGTAGCACCTAGTGTACGTAAAATTGCAATATCTGATTTTTTGTCGGTAACCACCATAACTAAGGTAGAAACAATGTTAAATGCGGCGACAAACACAATTAAAAACAACAGAAGCCCAATCATTTTCTTTTCCATCTGAATGGCTTGAAATAAATTGCCATGGGT
>CALCCU010000094.1 GCA_937900515.1 uncultured Gammaproteobacteria bacterium
TTTCAGCGTATAACTAAAGCAAAACAAGATAACCCTAATCTCAAAATTGTCGTGAAGATATATTATTTGGTCAACATCAGGTTGATAAGGATTTATTATGAATGATGTTGTAACTACATCAACAACCTGCCCGTATTGTGGTGTCGGCTGCGGTGTATTAGCTACCAAAAAACCAGACGGTACTATTACAGTTAAAGGTAATAAGGAGCATCCTGCTAACTTTGGTCGATTATGTTCAAAAGGGTCGGCTCTCGCTGATACGGTAGCCTTAGAAGGACGTTTGTTACATCCTTATATCCATGGTGAACAAACATCGTGGAATACCGCTTTAGATGCAGTGGCCGATGGTTTTAAAAAGGTCATTGATGAGCATGGCCCTGATGCAGTGGCTTTCTATGTTTCAGGACAATTGTTGACCGAAGATTATTATGTCGCTAATAAGCTAATGAAAGGTTTCATTGGTAGTGCGAATATTGATACTAACTCACGGTTATGTATGTCATCTGCTGTTGCGGGTTATAAGCGCGCCTTTGGTAGCGATTCAGTACCTTGTAATTATGAAGATTTAGAAACGGCTAACCTTATCGTCATTGAAGGTTCTAATACTGCTTGGTGCCATCCCGTAGTATTTCAGCGTATAACTAAAGCAAAACAAGATAACCCTAATCTCAAAATTGTCGTGATTGACCCGCGTAAAACAGCTACGTGTGAGATTGCCGATTTACATTTACCGCTTAAGTCGGGGTCTGATGTTGCCTTGTTTAATGGCCTATTAAGTTATTTAAATGAGGTTGATAAAGTTGATTGGAAATTTGTAAATCAGCATACCGAAGGTTTCGCTGATTCTTTAATTTCGGCACAACACTCAGGCGGTACGGTTGAACGCGTTTCTGAAATGTGCGGCTTAGACGAACAGGATGTCCAACAGTTTTACCACTTATTTGCTGAGACTGAAAAAGTCGTAACACTCTATTCGCAAGGTGTGAATCAGTCTTCTTCAGGCACTGATAACTCAAACAGCATTATCAATTGTCATTTAGCAACTGGACGTATTGGTAAACCAGCAATGGGTCCTTTCTCCATCACAGGGCAACCGAATGCGATGGGCGGGCGTGAAGTGGGTGGTTTATCAAATCAACTAGCTGCTCATATGGATATTGATAATCCTGAACACCGTGATTTACTCAGCCGTTTTTGGCAAACAGATAACTTAGCCACTACAGCAGGTGCTAAAGCTGTTGATATGTTTAATGATGTTGCCAGTGGCAAGATCAAAGCTATTTGGATCATGGCGACTAACCCCGTCGTGACATTACCCAATGCCGATAAAGTACGTGAAGCACTAAAATCGTGTGAATTAGTTGTTGTGTCTGATTGTGAGCAATTTACAGATACCACAGCCTGCGCAGACATTCTTTTACCGGCTTTAGCATGGGGTGAGAAGTGTGGCACCGTGACTAATTCAGAACGTCGAATTTCGCGACAACGAAATGTATTGCCTCAACCTGGAGATGCAAGAGAGGATTGGTGGATTATGAGCCAAGTCGCACAACGACTAGGCCTGAAACAACATTTTGATTATCAATCTAATGCAGAAATATTCCGTGAACATGCAGCATTATCTGGCTTTGAGAATAATGGCATTCGAGATTTTGATATTAGTGGTTTAGCTGATATCAGCGATGATGAATACGATCAGCTTATGCCCGTGCAGTGGCCTGTGAATAAAGGAAACCCAGAAGGCACAGCACGATTATTTACAGATAATAAATTCTTTACTGAAAATGGTAAGGCTCGGTTTATTGCGGTGACTCCTAGTTCGCCCGTTAACTCGCCGAGTGAAGAGTACCCATTAATTTTAAATACAGGACGGGTGCGTGACCAATGGCACACGATGACGCGAACAGCCCGTAGTGCTAAGTTAAATGGACATATTGCGGAACCATATGTCGAAGTTCACCCCACAGATGCGAAAAAATGGGCCTTGAATGACGACGATTTAGCTAAAGTTGAAAGTGCATGGGGAACAGTGCTTGCTCGTGTGCAAATCTCTGATAGCCAACGTGAGGGAAGTATTTTTATTCCGATGCATTGGAATCAGCAAAATTCATCGCTCTCATGTGTTGATGCAGTTGTAAATCCTGTCGTTGATCCAATCTCTGGACAGCCTGAGTCCAAACATACACCTGTTAAAATTAGCTCCTATAAAGCGGTATGGCATGGCTTTATTTTATCTCGCAAAAAGTTGAAACTAATAGGTATGGATTACAGCGTTAACGTCAAAGGTGAACAGTTTTGGCGTTATGAATTAGCAGGTGAGTCCAAGATTGATGATTATTCATCGTGGGCGAAACAACAGTTGAATGAAGATGGTGAGTGGTTAGAGTTTACAGATTCAACATCACAGCGTTTCCGTGCGGGTATTATTAAAGATAATCAATTAGATGCAGTTATATTTGTAGCACCTACTCATGAACTACCGACTCGAACATGGTTAAGTCAGTTATTCACAGAAGCGCCATTAAGCGACATTGCACGTAGCAACTTGCTTGCCGGCAAGCCAGGAGCCGATCAGCCTGATGTTGGCCCATTAGTCTGTGCCTGCTTTGGTGTCGGTGAGAATACGATTAAAGATGCCATTGCTTGCGGTGCAGCTAAATCGGTTGATGATGTTGGTAAGCAACTTAAAGCGGGCACTAACTGTGGTTCATGTATCCCTGAACTGAAAAAGTTATTAGAGCATTAATAAAATATATTGCCATTGCTAGGTAACTTCGCAATGGCAATACTACTGCCTATGGTCACTAGTTTCAGATGATAGCATTACTCTATAAATTCTCATGCTTGAGTTTGTTCCCTCAATTTTATCCACGCTACACGCTTATCGCGATATACAAGCAATTTAACGGGCAACGGTCTAGTTGTCCCAGCAATCTCTCAAGCTTTACTTGTGAAAAGACTCCGCTCAAGCGACAGTCCAGGGCCATTTAGGTCACCAATTTTGTTTTCACATGAATGACTACTTTCTCGTGAGCTTAAAACTGGAAGATTGAGAATATTTTAATATTGCTACTACTCAAGTTTTCAGTAGTTATATCTTAACTCTAAATTATTTGAATTGACTTAAATAGTGCATGGATACTATTTAGTCATCTCTATTTGGTGCGAATTATAAATAATTGAATAGCATGATGTGGTTAAAGTGTTGTAATTTAATGATTTATTTGTCTGGCACGTTCTATGCAAATCCTTACTTAGAATACTGTAACGGTGCAGTATTTACTCAATATTTCAGATGGTAACGAAGCCATACCTGATCATCGTCAGGTATGGCTTTTTGTGTTTATACGATCTGGAAAATTCAATACTGGATTGAGTATATATTTTTTCTGACAAAATAGAGGTAACAAACAAATGTCCTATTTAGAGCCAACAGAGTTCGTCACCAAAATGGTGGATGGTGGTGAATCAAAAGTATTTATGTCCACAAAAGATACATTGATTCGTGCATTTATGGCTGGTGCGATTTTAGCGTTAGCTGCTGTATTTGCAATTACCGTTGCTGTTAAAACTGGATCTCCATTAACAGGTGCAATTCTTTTCCCTGTCGGTTTTATTATGCTTTATTTAATGAAGTTTGATTTGTTAACGGGTGTATTTACATTAGTACCTTTAGCATTAATAGATAAACGACCGGGCGTAACATTTGGTGGCGTGATGAGAAACTGGGGCCTAGTTTTCCTTGGTAACTTAGGTGGTGCCTTATCTGTTGCTGTGATGATGTCGTTTATTTTTACTTATGGCTATAACACGGACGGTGGTGCGATTGCCGCTAAAGTTGCCAGTATTGGTGAAGCAAGAACATTAGGTTATCAACAATATGGCTTAGAAGGTTGGCTTACTATTTTCATTCGCGGCATGCTATGTAACTGGATGGTGTCTATGGGTGTCGTAGGTGCGATGATTTCAACATCTGCAAGTGGCAAGATGATGGCGATGTGGATGCCTATCATGTTGTTCTTCTTTATGGGTTTTGAGCATTCAATTGTAAATATGTTCTTATTTCCATTCTCTATGATTATGGGTGGTGATTTCACTGTAATGGATTACTTAATGTGGAATGAAGTTCCAACAGCACTAGGTAACTTAGTGGGTGGCTTTGTATTTGTTGCCCTACCACTTTATTACACACATGTTAGAACAAGTCCTAATCGTAAATAATTGATTGATTAAGCCCCAACTAACTCGTTAGTTGGGGCTTTTTTATTGATGGGTTTATATCCAGGAGTTTGAAATGAATAAACAAACAATGACAGATTTAATTGTCACAGCAAAAGTAAGTAAAGGTTTGACATGGGAAGTGATGGGAGAAGACTTATCACTATCACCAGTCTGGTTAGCTTCAGCATGCTTGGGCATGAACAGTGCGACAACAGAACAAGCAAAAGCAATCGCTGATTATTTAGAATTGGGTGCTGATATTGTGACTGCTTTGGAAGAATACCCCACTAAGACATGGGATCAACAGATCCCAACAGATCCTCTGATTTACCGGTTTCATGAAATTACCGGTGTTTATGGTACGACTCTGAAAACAGTGATCCAAGAAAAATTTGGTGATGGAATTATGAGTGCGATTGATTTTTCAATGAATGTTGAAAAAGTAGAGGACCCTAAGGGGGATCGTGTTTTAGTCACTATGAATGGTAAGTTTTTGCCTTATAAGAGTTGGTAAAAACTTACAACAATCGGAGCTTATCAACGCTATCCTATTAGGCTATTGTTTGATAAGCTCTTTTTTATTGGATAAAGATAAAGTTTGCCATGGCCAGCCAATTAAAAGTTACTGTAGGACAATACTCAGATAAAGGCCGCAAGGATATTAATCAAGATTTCCATGGCGTTTATATTCCTGAAGAACCAGTCTTAGCATCAAAAGGCATTGCAATTGCCCTAGCAGATGGCATTAGTAGCAGTCAGGTTAGCCAAATAGCCAGTGAGGCGACTATTCGTGGCTTTTTAATGGATTATTACTGCACATCTGAAGCATGGTCTGTAAAAAAATCTGCTCAACAAGTGCTTACTGCCACTAATTCTTGGCTGTTTTCTCAATCTCATCGAAGTGAATACCGTTATAACAAAGATAAAGGCTATGTTTGTACGTTTAGTAGCATTATCCTCAAATCAACAACGGCTCACCTTTTCCATATTGGTGATTCACGTATCTACCGCTTACGTAATAATGAAGCGGAGCAGTTAACTGAAGACCATCGTAGCTGGGTAAGTAAAACAGAAAGTCATCTCAGTCGCGCGATGGGCGTAAACGATAAACTTGAAATTGATTATCAAACTCAAAACTTAGAGTGCGATGATGTCTTTATTTTAGCTACTGATGGTGTCTATGAGTTTGTTGATACTGACTATATTAATGATGCAATTAAAGCACGTCCTGATGATTTGAACTATGTAGCCAAAATCATTATTGAGCATGCACTGGAACAGGGCAGCGATGATAATCTTACACTACAAATTATTCGCGTTGATAAGTTGCCAAGTCAGAATGTTGATGAACTCTATCAACAATTAACAGCTTTACCTTTCCCACCGATTTTAGATGCTCGGATGGTGTTTGATGGGTTTACGATTGTGCGAAGTATTCATGCAAGCAGTCGCAGTCATGTGTATTTTGCTATCGATAATGATAGTAATGAGCTGGTTATTATTAAAACTCCTTCTGTTGATTTACAAAATGATCCAGCGTATTTAGAACGTTTTTTAATGGAAGAGTGGGTTGCTCGCCGGATTAATAGCCCTAATGTGCTAAAGCCCTGTCTGCCATCACGAAAGCGAAACTACTTGTATATCGTGATGGAATATATTGAAGGCCAAACCTTAACGCAATGGATGAGAGATAACCCTAAGCCTGATATGACAATGGTCCGAGAGATTGTTGGCCAAATTGCTAAAGGCTTACAGGCTTTTCATCGACTTGAGATGCTACACCAAGATCTACGCCCTGAAAATATCATGATTGATAACAGAGGAACGGTAAAAATTATCGACTTTGGGGCAACGAAAGTGGCAGGCTTAAGTGAAATATCAAGTCCTTTGGAACGAGACCATATACTTGGAACGGCTCAATACACCGCACCAGAATATTTCTTAGGTGAAAATGGGTCACCACGTTCTGACCTTTTTTCCTTAGCAGTGATTTGTTATCAAATGTTGTCTAATAAGCTACCTTATGGAACACATGTCTCAACGGCTAGAACAAAGTCGGCACAAAATAAATTATATTACCAAACGGTATTGCATGAGGATCGAGAGATACCTGCATGGATAGATGACACTTTAAAACGAGCACTTCATCCTAACCCTTATAAGCGTTATGGAGAGTTATCAGAGTTTATTTTTGATTTACAGCAGCCAAATAGAGCATTTCTGAATAAAACTGCACCACCGTTGATGGAAAGAAACCCCGTTCTATTCTGGAAAAGTGTTTCATTGATCCTTCTATGCATCATTATCTATTTAAGTATTCCTAAATAAAGGCGAGGAAATATAGACTTAAATAGTGCATGGGAATAGGTATGTAAGTTCAAGATGGTGCAACAAACAAAACTCAATGAGGAA
>CALCCU010000095.1 GCA_937900515.1 uncultured Gammaproteobacteria bacterium
GAACCAATACTTAAAATATTCAGTTTCAAACAAAAAGAAAGAAGCGATAGATGATAACGCAAAAAAGAACACTAACAGCTTAAGGTCAAACGTTTTTATCCGATAAGCGATAACAAGCGCCAGTAAAACCGAGAACAGATCAAGGGCGCCGTAAATATCCATTATTTCTTCTTCTTACCTCGACCGCCTGAACTGCCACTTTTTGACTTACCGTTTTTTGTATTTCTTCCTGACATGGTTATTTATCCTTATAGTTTTTAACTGATTTCTCAACACTTCTACCTACTACATACCCGCCTAAGCCTATCTTTAATAATTGCCACATATCTGGCGGAAGATCTAATATTGGGGCGTCATGCCAGAATAAAGATAAGTAGGGATAAATCATGTAGTTATTGGCTATTATAGCAACAAACGTCAGCATTGTAATTGGGCGCCAAGCTGCAACGATCCAATGATCTGATTTAGCCTCCGCTGAGATAACCGTCATTGCCGCTTCAAGCTCTTTTAATTCGCCTGCCTGTGATAGCTCCATTAATTTGATTTGAGCCTGTGCAGCGGCTTCCTTGTCAGGAATTAGCTTGTTAATTATGCCTGAGATAGCGGGAATCAATAAAGGTATCATAACGACTCCAGATAATCATGCGGGTTAATAATGATGCCATTTTTATCTTTCACTTCAAAATGAAAGTGCGGTGTAATATTAGGGTATCGCTTGCCTAAATCTTGCATTAAACCTAAAACTTGGCCCGCGTTTACTTTATCACCTACTTCAACAGATGGTTCAACGTAGAAGTATCGAGCATTAAAGCCGTCTGAGTCTGTGACCTGAGCATATCGAAAACTTAAATCATCAGCGTATGGGTAGCCTAACTTTGTTACCTTGCCAGCACATACAGCGTGAACCTGTGGCGCAAAGTCAACGCCTCGATGCTTATGGTTACCGCGCGGTGCTTGATACTCACCGTTGCCGTAGTCATCCTGAACTCGCTGTACTGCTGATAGTTTAAGCATAGAAAGTCTCCAGTAGTGCAGCTATAAATAATATTCCAATTACAACGTCTTGAGCGCCGCCATAAATATACTCTGCATTCTGCCATTGCTGGCCGTCACTCTCAGCCATCAATACGCTGAGCGGGAACCATGAGGCTAAGAACAGAATGGACATGGTGACGAGAAAAGGATCGAGCGCCCAGTACAATGGTGCTAATGTAGGTAGCCACCAATATAAACCGCGTAGGAATAATGATGTGACGTGGTAATCCAGCGTGTCAATCTTAGAGAACTTCAAAGCTATCTTTGAGATGCCGTACTTCAATCCGTCGCGTCTAACAGTCTTTAACACTGGAAGATTCTTAGCCCATCTAATTATTCCACCTATCCACTCTCCCCAAGCCATTGACTCGCCAGCTAAGTAGCCAACGGCAACGGCAGTGCCGATGTAAGGACTCCATGTAGCAAGCCCAAATAGCAAGCCTAAACCAATAGCTATATATTTAGCATATATGGACTCCTCACCTCGCTTACGGTTTAGGTGGTAGAGCGTCATAGTGCCGCCGCCACTTCAAATAGTGCATCTACATCGTCAGAAGTCATACCTAGCGCACTTGTCAGGCCAATGACTAGAGGAGAGGCTTTCTTGACAACCGTTTGATATTCCCACTCAATCTGCGCCGCTTCTTTTTGCGGCGATGGCATGGAGGCTATAGCATCATCAATACTGGAAAGTAGGCCAGCACTAAGTAGCGCGAGCCTAGCCTGGGCCATAGTTACCGTTACCACCTTGTTAGCGCCAATCTCGGCGTCATTTAACTCAATAACCTTATATTCTCCAGAATCAAGCATTTTCACTCGCTGCGTTTTCTGGTTAAAGCTGGGCATTAACTCATCGTTATGACGTGTAACTCCTAGCTTAGCAAGTTGTGACTCGCTAGCGCCGTCAAACCATTGCGGGTTCGGGTATTTATTCCCGTCAGCACCAGTATAGGTCGCCACTTTTATCTTTGTTCCTGCTGATCTATAGTACATTTATACTTCTCCAAATAATGCTTGAACAAAATCATCTGACTTATAAGTGTCGTACTCTCTTACAAGATCAACCTTACCGTCAAAAAACAGTTCATTTGTTGTTCCAGGTATATTAACCCTGCACCCAATACGACCTGGGCCAACAAAAGATGCTGGCGTACCAGACAGAACTGCTGCGCCTGCGTGAGTCAGGGTAGAGCCTAGCACTCCAACATCAAGATCAAGCGCGGCTCCATCTTGACGTAGGATAATATTAAACCAATTGGGAAAGGGTTGCACAGCGCTTATAATTGATGCGTTCCCGCCACTGGTATTTCTTGTAATCGCGCGGAAAGTCCCGTCCGTATTGATTATTATTGATCTATTGCTGCCGGCTGGAGTTGAAGTCCTCTCTTGAGAGTAAATAATTTCGGTTACAGAGGGTGCGGCTGCTATATAGCACCACACGGAGATTGTTGTGACTGCGCTTCCATTATATACTGACGATATTGAGCAAAAATCATTAACACCGTCAAAGTCTAGAGCGTTGCCACCATCAACGCCGACAGAATCTACAGCGCCAGAAATAGTCCCATTATTACCGTTGCCGGAATCATCAGTAAGCGTCGTACCAACATTGTTTTCCATGCTGTAAAATGAGACGAGATCAACGCTTAAGTCCACCCAATTCATGATTGTAGTATTAAGGCTTGCAGGAATCATGACACAGCCTTGGACATTACAGCATGTATTGATGTTGCCGTTCTTACAACGTAATCAAGCCGGTCAACCGACCCGCCCGCTGTAGATAGTAGCGGTGCATTTCCCCCGTTAAAGCCCCAGTAGCTACCATAAGCAAGCGTCCGCGTGCCTGTCCCATCTTGCGTTATAAATATGGAGCCAGATTGCCCCGACACAATATTTGTGGGGTTATCGAGCGTTCTGTTTCCTGCAAGTGTTACGCTAAAAAAGTTTGAAAGCGCAAGGTCTGTTTCGATATTTGCCGCGTCAGCAAGCGCTGTTATCTCGCCTGACTGTCCAGCCGTCCAGTCTTGCACTTCGTCGGTCTTGGCTGTGCTTGCATCATAAGCCTGAACAGTCGAGCCTATATCAGCATCCTTTAATATTGTCGTGTCTGCCGGCTCTTTCTCGGTATCGAGCTCGTATATTGCATCCTGTACATTTAATGATGATATATTGCCTGCTGGTGTGTTAGTTACGTCACTAGCAATCACTGATGTAGTGCCATTAACAAGCTCAAACCCTGTCAAATCGCTTTTAACACGTATGAACTTTAGAGCCTCTAGCGTAGGAAGCAAGCCGGTAGCCGATGAATCGGAAGGGGCTATAGTTAGCGCTCTTGATACTGCTTCTCTGTCCTGCTGCGCGATCATCGTTAGCTTGTCAAGCGCTGTCTCATGGCTTGCCGCTGGAAAACTGTCATTTTCAACGTAATCAGTCTCTTGAGTTACTTCCATGTCGCGCAATATAGTTAATGTTTCCCCTGTAGCTGGCTTAATAATCATTGATACCGTACCGCCTGAGTCGTCTCCTGCGCCCGTTACTGTGTAGTCGGTCGAGATTACTTGAGGAGTCTCGACCCCTGTAGAATCAACGGTCAATATCACGCTGAGGTCAGTGTCAGCTAAAAACCTAAATCCCGTGGGAAAGTTAACGGTTATATCGTTACCCGGATAATCCGCTCTTGTTATTTCTGATGATACTGTCATTATTCTTCCTCGTATATTCCTATCTGCAATAAGTAAGAGTGCAGGAACCTTATTTTTTCTAAAACCGCTTTTTCTGTGGGCGCTACACTTAACAGTCTTGATGTTAATTCAGGATCTGAAAGTGACTGCGCTAATACCTCTTTGATTTTTTTGTCGCTTAAACCTTTAAATAATCGCCTTGCTGCCTTGGCTCCTGCCGCCTGAATCATCAGTATACGCTTACTTCCTACTGTCTCAGCCGCTGCGGTTGCGGCTGACGCACCAACGCCACCCACTAATAGATCGGACATCACTCCGGCGGCATCCTCTTGAATATCAGCCGCCTGCTGTGGGCCTCTTGATTTTGCTATATTTTCAGCTTGCTCAAGAAGCCTGCCGATTTGTTTCGACTGCTCCTTGCTCATCACCTTATTACTTACCATTGAGTCAATCACAGACTTACGACCTGTTGCCGGCGAAGAAAATAGATTATCTTTTAATTTAGCAAGGTTAACGCCTCCACCTGCATCAGTGGATTTTATTGTTGCTGCCTCCATTAATGACGAGCTAAGGCCGTCCATTGCATCGCCCCTTGCTGCAATTTTAGCTAGTCTAGTTATCTCGGTGTCTGGAGATAATGAGTTGACAGCGCTCTTGGCTACTTGAATTGGATCGCCATTTGCCAATTTAGAAAATGCAGCTTTATTATTTATTGCGGTTGAGGCGTTTTTACCCATCGCTTCTATACGCTTTCTTGCCTTCTCAGACGTTAACGCGGCAGTTAAATCCTTCTTGACCTCTGGGAACCGGCCTAGAATATCGCCTTCTTTACTTATTAAGTCGGATAGGCGGCGAGTGTTAACCCTGCCCGTTTCAGCGTCAACAACATTGGACGCGGTAAGTCTTAGCAATCTTTCCTGTGAATCAATCATATTACTTAGTGATGACTCATCAAGTGACCCGCGATCAAGCATGAATCTAGTGGCCTCTTCAAGCTCCTTGAATTGTAGTGAACCCTTTTCTTTTCCTGTTGCTAGGGCACGCTTTAGCATTAATTCAGGCGGAACTCTATTCCCGAACTTGCCTTTTGCCACTGCTTTTCCTGCAAATGTACGCGTAAACGTATCATGCAATTCACGGGAGAATGTGCGGGCCTTAGTATATTGATCGGCTATCTCTGCGCCGCCACGCTCACCTACAGCGGCAAATGATGAGTCTATATCATCAAGCGCCGACTCTGCTAACTCGCCGTAAAATCTAGCATCACTAGCAACGCCTTGACTATCTGCCTGCCTAGCTAGGACAAGCGCGCGTTTTCTGAATTTAATTAGCTCGCCAACACTAAACGGTTCGCCTGCCTTTATTGCTGCTGACCAGTCATTTATTGTTCCCTCGATAACGTCCGGCACATTCTCGCGCGCTAACAATTCAGATCTTAAAGAGTCAAATTTGGCCTTAGTCGCGCTTGGTTTGGCGGGTATCTTTAAGGGAACAGCCTCCCATAGTTCGCCCTCTGCTTTGCGGGCCTGCTTTAACACGTCACTCATTGCATTGCCTGCGACCTTGCTTATCTCGGCCTGTGACGCGGGAGTGTCAGAAGTGATCTTAGCGGCAGCAGTAAGCGCCGTATGCTCAGCTTTTTTAATAGACGAACTGATTAGCGTTCTAAAATAGGTCTGCCTCATTTTTCCAGCCTGTTTTAGAGCTTCCGGCGTGCCCTGAGAGGCAACCGACTGAATCATTGACCGTATTGACTCCATGCCTTCATCCGCGGCTTTTTTAGCGCCAGCCCCAAACCCTGCATTATATTTAGATAGTTCACGCTCAATTGCCGCTATTGCTGGCGAGCCTGTTTTTTGTGCAGATGTTAAGGCCGTGTCGATCACGCCTTCCTGTTTTAATAGTTTAGCGACTAATTCAGGATCCTCCCCATGCTCAGTAATTATATCTCTTAACACTTTGCCAGCCGCAGCATCTCTGCCTGTGGTACTTGCCGCCTTAGCTGCATTGGTAAATTGGTTTTTAACGTAATTAACGCCGTGTGACACGGTTTTTACGGGGCTGAACATTCCACCACCTATCTCGCCGGCGATTCTCCACCCGTCACTACCGGGTGATATAGATTCCGCAGTAGCTGCGCCTGCAGCTGCGCCAACAGCTGATACCGTTTCTGCTGCTGCAAATAGTGATGTTTTATTTTTAGCCGTCAATAATATGTTGTCAATCCATCTTCCCACCATCGGCCCGCCCGCCCGTAGGCCAGCCTTAGCAAGACCGATCGTCGCGCCAGTCATTGATACGGCAGAGCCAAAGACTTCGCCAGCATATGCGGCAGGTCTAAGCTCCTCATCTATGCTTGAGATATCACTCAAGGCATAACCGCGCTCTGTCAGAGCGTCCCTTGCTTCGCTTCCTGCAAAGTACCCAGCAACGCCGCCAGCTATGCCGCCAATAGTCGTCCCCGCCACCCTTGCACCAGGAATAGGAATGGCAGCAGTTAAGGCAAGCCCGGCCTTTGCACCACCAGCTATGCCCGCCGTAATTAAGCCACCTTCAACAGCTCCGCCAGCCGCAGCTTTAGCGCCGGTCTCTAGTTGTTCGCTAGATGTTGGCCCGGCAGGAGTAAAGCTCTTGGCGAACTCACTTTCGGCGGCAGGTTCCGTAGGTGACTCACTGGATGGAGCGAAATGTTTTGCAAAATCTTCTGGCATATATTACCCCGGAACTTCCCATAGTTTACCGTCTGGATCTACAAACTGAGTCCCTGCCGGCAGCTTCATTGCTTCGTCAACCGTTTTCACTTTTGGCGGCGCTCCTAGTAGCATTTTAAAGTGACTCATGTTTGACATGTCACGCAAGGCTGCTTGCCTAATTGCTGTGGTCGTTAGAGGGTTATTGATATCGGCTTGAGCGCGTGTAATCTCTTCATTAAGGAACTCATCAACAGCAAGTACGCGGCTTGTATATGCGCTCTCAGTGTCAAATGTCTTACCCGTTATAGATATAGTGCTTTCAAGCGATTCCCTTTCACTTTCGGCGTATCTAGGGCTGTTCTGTAGTGATTTAACTAAGGTTTTTTGCCTTAAATCAACATACTGCATTGACTCAGCCTCTTTAGTACCTACCCCTTCACCAATTACGGGGACGCGCCCAAGTTTTGACGCTACAGACGGCCCAATGCCGACTACGTCTTTTCTTCTTCCCCAGATAGTGCCGGACTGATCGGGTATAGGATCATCTTTAAATGCTGAGGAGATTTGATTTTCTGGATCAGCCGCCCGTATCTCTTCCTTACCTTCGAGATTAAAGCCACCTATAGTCGCCGCTTCTTGTGCAAACCCCGGTAATCTTGCTTGCCTAGTCTCAATCTCTCCCGTGGTAGGGTTGACAAACTGCACCGGCTGCGTGTACTCAGTTATTGCAGTCTCAAACAGTCTTTCCTCTTCTGGCGTTGCAATTCCAGCAGATACGGCAGAAGATAAGTTATTCATAATCTCAAGTGAACGCCCCTTAACGCCGCTACCGAAGCCGCCGCCATCGGG
>CALCCU010000096.1 GCA_937900515.1 uncultured Gammaproteobacteria bacterium
CGAGGCGAATCCCAGCATGTCTTTTTCTGACATTATGCGTGATCAAATGAAGCAGGCCAACGTAGACCTAAGGAAGGTTGTCGGTGGCTAGCGTAAAATTGAAAAGTGCTGAAGAATTGAATTTAATGCGGGAGTCCTGTCGGCTTCTTGCAAGGGTTTTTGATTACCTTGATGGCCGTATCGACATTGGTGTATCAACGATGGATATCAATGATTTGCCGGAGAGGTTCATTATCGATCAGCTACATGCTCGACCAGCGAGTAAAGGTCAGTATGGGTATCAGTATGTTTTGAATAGTTCTGTAAACTACGTTGTGTGCCATGGCGTTCCTTCAACGAATCAAAAGCTGAAATCCGGTGATATTATCAACGTTGATATAACGTTGGAGCAGGGCGGGTTTATCGCTGACTCGAGCAAAATGTACATGATCGGTGACGTGACTCCGGTCGCTAAGCGTTTGGTTGATAAAACCTATGAGGCCATGTGGGAAGGGATCCGAGTTGTAAAGCCTGGAGCGACCCTTGGTGATATTGGTCATGCTATTCAGAGTCACGCCCAGAAACATGGCTATTCTGTTGTTCGCGAGTATTGTGGGCACGGAATTGGGCGAGAAATGCATGAAGAGCCACAGGTTCTGCATTATGGCCTGCTCGGCAAGGGTTTGGTTCTGCAGGAAGGGATGGTGTTTACAATAGAACCCATGATTAATCAGGGCAAGGCCAAGGTTAAGTTGAAAAAAGATGGGTGGACCGTCGTCACTAGCGATAAAAAATTATCTGCTCAGTGGGAGCATACGGTCGCCGTTACCTCCGATGGTTACGAGGTTCTGACGCTCAGAGCTGAAGAGCGAATTTAACAACCGCAGGCACGGCAGCATCTAAACAATTGCGGCGTGCATTCAAGGAGAGGGCATGGCAAATAGAAGTTATTTATATACAACAAATCATCTTCCTGAGTCACCAGAGTGGCAAGAAGTAAAGGATTTGCATAGCATTTCGGAATGGAATTACGATATCCCCTTAGCTTTTAAGCTGTTACTCGCGGGCAACCCTAGAGCGGTTAAGTCATCCATTTGGGAAACTCCCGAAAAAATTGCAATAGCCGGTGATTTTCAAACGGGCTTGGCTACCTTAAATGAGTATCTCGACAGGTTACCTCCTCAAGCTGAAGCGCTTGTAACTGAGACAAAAGCTTTTTTATCTAACGCTTCAAATGAAAGACAATATTTTATCCTTGAATGCGGTGAAATATTTGATATGGAGGAAGGCCCTCTAGACGCAAAAAATCGGGCACTGATAGAAGAAATAAACTCTATTAATCAGGATGTACGCGCACTAGCTGTACCTAAGGCTATTATTCCTGATGAGCCACCTAGAGGCTTCTTAGATAAATTGTTGGGCCGCAAGCAAGAGCCACCACAGTATGACCCATTAGAACCTTTTTATGGTCTTGGTTTAGGTAATTGGTCAAATATATTGTATTTTCAGTTTGGCGATTAATTGGTCTAACAAACGTATATTGATAGGCCGATTTTCCATATTTTTATAGGGCTATGTATGAATGTTGTTCCATTAATAGCGGGTGTGGTTTTCGGAGGTATTGGGAGCTATATCATATTTGATTACTATCGTTTTAATCGGGAAGTACTAAAAGCTCAGGGCAAAATATTACGCTATGATGAGTACCAAACGAAAAGTGATAACCGAAAACAAACAATGTTTAGGCCTATTTTTGAGTTTTCATTAAATGGCACTACTTACGAAGTTGAATCAAAAACATCTTTTAGCTCACACATAGTTCCAGTAGGCCGATATACAGATGTTTTGTATAAAAAAGGTGATGAAGGTAATGCCCGTTTAGCTAAAGGAAATGGTTATGGACTAGGTATTCTGTTTATAGGCCTTGCTATACCGGCTTTTTATTTGGGAGTGTTTTAACGGTGGGTATTCGCTGGCGTGCTGTTAGCTATGTAACGACTAACTGCTAAGCCATGATTACGTACTAAGGGGGTAGTATTAAAGGCGCACCATTAGCTTTCCTTTGTTGCTGCCCGACATGAATAAGTTGAGCCCAGAAATAGCAGAGGGTAAGCCTTCGAGCACGTGAGCGCGGTATTGTATTTTACCTGCTTTAACATGAGGGGCCAGCTGAGCCAATAATGCAGGTGCGTTGTGTAAATGGTCAGGCATGGTGAACCCTTGGATAGTTAAGCGCTTTTTAATAACGTTTAACCAACTCGGGCCCGGTCTCGGCGTCTCAATGCTGTAGTCTGCGATTAAGCCGCATACTGCGATACGCCCGTGAGCATTCATTCGGTTGAAAACCGGTGTTTGGATAGTGCCTCCGGTGTTTTCGAAGTATAGATCGATTCCATTAGGTGTAAGCGCTGTCAAATTTTCTTCGAGCTGTTCTTTTTTGTAGTTTATAGCGCCATCAAAGCCGAGTTCGTTGACTAACCAATCGCATTTTTCATCACTGCCGGCTACACCAATAACGTGTAGACCTTCGGCTTTACCGAGTTGACCAACAGTAGAACCAACAGACCCTGCTGCCCCTGAGACCACAAGGGTTTGGCCTGTTTCTGGCTTTAATACATGATAAAAACCTTGGGTAGCGGTTAGGCCTGGCAATGAGAAGACTGATAGCGCCATTTGATCGGACAGTGACGGGTCGAGTTTGGTAATGCCTTGACCGTCAGTCGCGATGAGTGTTTGCCATCCGAACATCCCCTGAACTTTGTCACCTACAGAAAAGTCGGGATGGCGTGACTCAATTACCTCACCGACACCATTGCTGCGCATAATATCGCCAAGCTTAACGGGCGGTATGTAGCTATCGGTATCGGACGACATCCATCCAAACATAGCGGGGTCGAGTGAAAGGCTGGTTTGGCGTACCAGAAACTGACCGTCTTCAATAACTGGGCGGGCTTGTTCTTCAATTTGAAATAGATCTTCGGTAATAGGGCCGCCTGATGGGCGAGCGATTAATCGAATCGTTTGGTTGGTTTCCATGTGTAAAGCCTTTTGCCGTTTTGGTTTATGCGTATGCATACTATTGATGTGTTGGATACGATAAACCAGATAAAGTGCGACACTTTGTTGCTAGATTTAACCTCCTTCACCACTGGGGTTGCTGAAAATAGGTGTCTAAATAATCAATTAAGCTTCTGACTGTGGGGGAGAGGTGCTTTCTGGAAGAGTAAAGTACGTAGACCTGTAAATCGTTTGGCTTCCACTCGGGTAAAATATGGACTAACTGCCCACTATTGATGTAAGCGTTAGCTAAATAGGTAGGCTGTAATGATATTCCAGTGCCGTTTAGTGCAGCATGTAGCAGGGTGGTTGCTTCGTTAGCGGTCAGTCGGCATTTAATAGGAACTGATTCAAACAGGTCGTTTTTTGATAAATGCCAGATATGCCGTTCAAAGTTTTTATATCCTAGACAAGCATGGAGAGCTAAATCACTTGGGTGGTTTATAGCTGCATTTTGGTTAATGTAGCTAGGCGAAGCGACAATAACGGACTCGCATACGCTGATTGGCTTTCCAATAAGAGAAGGGTCAGGGTTAGAAGCTAAGCGTATAGCCAGAT
>CALCCU010000097.1 GCA_937900515.1 uncultured Gammaproteobacteria bacterium
CTCTGCCTTCAAGTTAATACGTGCTTTGCCTTTTTCTTGTAATGTTTTAATAAATAAGCTTAATTCAGCTTCACTAGGAAAAGAGCAAGAGGACAAAAAGTCTGCCGTAACAGGCTTTTTAAAATCATAACTACTTTTCTGAATCACTAAATCGTTTGAAATGCCAAGTTGTTTTAGCTTTAAATAAATTAGTGCCCAGCCAGTTAGAATACCAATAGCAGCCTGACTACCGCCAAAGGCTGTACCATGCATATTTTTATTATCTTCTAACGGTGCATTAATAATGATTTTATTGCCATCAAAGGAATCGATGGTGACGCCAAGGTGTGACGTTATAGGAATATCTTGCTGAATATACGTGAGTTCTTGTTCGAGATTCATTTCTTCACCCCAGTACAAATAAAAAATAAGCTGGGAGTATGCTTACACCCAGCTTATTTTCTAGTATTTTATTTAAGCAATGCGCCTAAATCTTTTGCATCCCAATGTGGGAAGTGTTTACGAATCAATGCATTCAATTCAACTTCAAACTCTGAGAAGTTTTCGTTTGAACTAGCAGTTGTTTGAGTACCTGATATTGCTTCGGTAATCATACCTGCACCAATCGTCACATTCGTTAAACGATCAATAATAATGAATGAACCAGTAGAATGATTACGCTTATACGAGTCAAACACAATCGGTTTAGTCAGTGAGAAATTACACACACCGATTTCATTCAACTCTAACTTATCCGTTGAGTTTTTAGCCAAGGTATTAACATCAATTTGGCTATCAACTGCCGTCATAGTACCAGTACTATCACTTACACCGATTTTAAAGTTATATTGTTTTCCAGCCACTAAAGGCTGTTCAGTCATCCAGACAACCGTCGCTTTAAACTCACTGCCGACATGTGGCTGATTTTCAGGATGAACGATCATATCGCCACGACTAATATCAATCTCATCTTGCAAGGTAACCGTTACAGCTTCACCTGGCGTAGCTTGCTCAATATCACCTTCATAGGTAACGATAGCTTTTACTTTACTTTCTTTACCTGATGGCAAAACAGTAATGTCATCACCTGGCTTTAAAATACCTGATGCTAAGGTACCGCAGTAACCACGAAAATCTAGGTTTGGACGATTCACATATTGCACAGGGAAACGAACATCTTGCACATTGGCATCACCAGAGATCTCAACAGAATCTAATAATTCCATTAAAGTCTCACCTTCATACCAAGGCATATTGTCGCCACGATTTACAACGTTATCACCCACTAAAGCTGATAACGGTACAAAGTGGACATCTTCCATTTCAAGTTCACGAGCAAACTCGGTGTAGTCTCTACGAATATCGTTATACACTTCTTCGCTGTAGTCTTTAATATCCATTTTATTGATAGCAACCACAATGTGCTTGATACCTAATAGAGACGCGATATAACTATGACGACGTGTTTGTGTTTGTACACCATAACGAGCATCGATCAAGATAACGGCTAATTGGCAGTTTGATGCACCTGTTGCCATATTACGAGTGTATTGTTCATGCCCCGGTGTATCAGCAATGATGAACTTACGCTTTGTGGTTGAAAAATAACGATACGCCACGTCAATGGTAATGCCTTGCTCACGTTCAGCTTGCAAGCCATCCACCAGCAATGCTAAATCAACCGCTTCACCAGTTGTACCTGATTTAACACTATCTTTAGTTACTGATTCTAGCTGATCCTCATAGATCATTTTTGAATCGTATAATAAACGACCGATAAGGGTACTTTTGCCATCATCTACGTTACCGCAGGTTAAAAAGCGTAACATTTCTTTATTTTCATGAAGCTTCAAATAGGCATCAATATCAGTGGCTATCAGCTTATCTGTTTCGTAAATTGTTTCTTGCTCAGCCATTAGAAGTAACCCTCTTGTTTTTTCTTCTCCATTGATCCGGCTTCATCATGATCAATAGCACGACCTTGTCGTTCAGACGTCGTTGTTAATAACATTTCTTGAATAATATCGGGTAATGTCACTGCTTCTGATGCCACAGCGCCAGTTAAAGGATAACAGCCCAAAGTTCTGAAACGGATTTTTTCCATTCTTGGCTCTACGCCTTCTGGAATACGCATACGATCATCATCAACCATAATTGTCATACCGTTATACTCTACAACTGGACGTTCAGCGGCGTAATACAAAGGCACAATTGGAATATTCTCAAGGTGGATGTATTGCCAAATATCAAGCTCCGTCCAGTTTGATAATGGGAAGACTCGAATACTTTCGCCAGGGTTCACTTTACTATTGTATGTGTTCCATAATTCAGGACGTTGTTGCTTAGGATCCCAACGATGGTTTTTATCGCGGAATGAATAAACTCGCTCTTTCGCACGAGACTTTTCTTCATCACGTCGTGCACCACCAAAAGCGGCATCAAAACCATGTTTAGTTAAAGCGGCTTTTAAGGTGTCTGTTTTCATGATATCGGTATAACGAGCATGATCAAATGGGTTAATACCATCGGCTACCGCTTGTTCATTCTGTTCCACTATCAAATCTAGGCCCAGATCTTTAACTCGCTCATCACGAAACTGAATCATTTCTTTAAATTTCCATGTTGTATCAACATGCATTAGTGGAAATGGAGGTTTACCCGGAGCAAATGCCTTCATTGCTAAATGCAACATAACCGCAGAATCCTTACCTACAGAATAAAGCATTACGGGGTTATCAAATTCAGCGGCTACTTCACGCATAATATGTATGCTTTCAGCTTCCAACTGTTGTAAATGTGTTAATTTTTTAGTCATAAAATTCTCTTTTATTTCGCTTTAACGTGTAGACCGCATTCTTTTGACTCTGGATTTTCCCACCACCAGCGTCCTGCTCGAATATCTTCACCAGGAGTTATTGCTCTCGTACAAGGTGCACAACCAATACTGACGACACCTTCATCATGTAATTTGTTGTAAGGCACTTCAAATGCTTTGATATAGGCTTTTACATCGCCATTAGACCAATCAGTTAATGGGCTAAACTTCTGTAAGCCGAATGTTTCATCCCACTCAGACACAGGTAATTCACTCCGTGTAACTGATTGTGAACGGCGCATACCTGTTAACCATGCTTTCTTGCCAGCCAAAGCACGTTTTAATGGTGTCACTTTACGAATACCACAACACTGTTTACGTAACTCAACACTATCGTAAAAAGCATTCGGTCCATTCTCAGTCACATAGGCTTCAACATCTGACGCATCAGGAAAATACACAGCTACTTCACGGTTATAGTGTGCTTTTGCTTCTTGCATAACATCATAGGTTTCTTTGGGTAAACGACCTGTATCTAATGTAAAGATCTCAATTTCAGGTGCAAACTTGCAAATAAGATCCATCAACACCATATCTTCAGCGCCATAGCTTGAAGCTAATGTCGCTGAATCGTAATCAGCAGTAATACTTGCTAATACCTGCTTAGCAGCCTCTACCTTCGCTGCTAATTTTTCACTAATTTCTGCCATATTTTTTTACTACTCTAATCGTTGTTGTCAATGTATCTATTGATGTTGTTTCACATTGTTGGCCGTCATGCCGCAGGCTAGCTAATACTTCTTCAACTGCGTCACCATTATTTACAATTAACAAAATAGTTTGTTCTAACTCCATTTCACTCAGAGCTTCCCTTGCCTTTATATAATGCATAGGGCAACCATATAAAGTGAGATCAAGCGATTCATTTACAGTAGACATTTCACTCCAACTCCTAATAGTATGATGGCTAATAGAGGCCTCATTACATGCTCTGGAATTTTCACACCTAAGTGACTACCAATATAAATCCCAGGCAACGAGCCTAATAGCAGTAATGATAACAAGGACCAATCTACTGTGCCCACTGTTGAATGACCAATACCTGCTATCGCTGTTAACGGTACTGCATGAGCAATATCAGTTGCGACGACTTCAGAGCCTTTCAATCGTGGATATAAAAATAACAAGGTGACCGCGCCTAGTGCACCAGCACCGACAGATGACATTGTTACCATCACACCTAAGAATGCACCGACTAAAACAGTCGCTCTCACTTTGTGCTTATTTTCTTCACGCAAATAATAAAGAGCCGTTACAAAAGGGTGCCCTTCTCGCGCTCTTAATAAACCAGCAATAAAATCTTTTAGTAACAATGCACTCGACGTTAGAATCAAAGCAATACCCAGTGCAATGGTAATTATTTCGCCGCTTGTTTCATCACTTACACCCACATAATGCAATGCTACTAAGGTCAAAAGCGTTGCGGGTACACTGCCATACGCCAAGCGTAATACCACTTGCCAATTAATGACGCCATGCTTCATATATGCCCACACACCGCCTGCTTTGGTAATTGCAGCGAATAACAGGTCGGTACCAACAGCTACCGCAGGTTGAATGGCAAAACCAAAAATCAGGATCGGAGTCATCAAGGAACCACCACCGACTCCCGTCATGCCAACCATTATGCCGACAAACAATCCGGCTAAAACAAAACTCCATTCCATGTGCTGCAAACACCAAATTAATAGATTAAAGGCTGACAAGTTTACCATTACGTAATATTCTAACAACAAATATTATTATCTATTTATATAACTAAAAGATATATAGAAATGAAATTGCAACAACTCAAATATATTGTAGAAATTACCCGTAGGGATTTAAGTATTTCTGCAGCCGCTGATGCACTGCATACATCTCAACCCGGTGTGAGTAATCAAGTTCAGTTACTTGAACAAGAATTAGGTTTAAAACTATTCGAGCGGCACGGTAAGCGACTAGTGAATTTAACACCGATAGGCCGACGGATTATTGATATGGCCGATAAAGTGTTGCTAGATGTCGATAATATAAAACAGATTGCAGCCGACAATCATAACGATCAACTTGGTACGCTATCTATTGGTACAACACATACTCAAGCCAGGTATGCTTTGCCTCAGGCTATAAAAGCATTCAGCCAACGTTACCCTAAAATTCACCTCAACATGGTTCAAGGTACGCCAACCGATGTGGCTGAAATGGCCGCAACAGGCAAAGTTGATATAGCTATCGCCACCGAAGGTTTAGCTAAATTTGATACCTTAGCAATCCTGCCCTGTTATCAGTGGAATAGATCCATTATTGTTCCTCCTGACCACCCATTATTAAATGAAAACCAGCTTACTTTAAAAGCCATCGCTCACTATCCCCTACTCACCTATGTAATGGGCTTTACAGGTCGGGAACAGCAAGATAAATCATTTTTAGAGAAAGGACTCACACCAGATGTTGTCTTCACGGCAACTGATGCCGATGTAATAAAAACCTATGTTGAACTAGGATTAGGTGTGGGTATTATTGCCAGCATGGCATTTGACTCAAATAAAGATGCGCCACTGGTTCAACTTGATGCCAGTCACTTATTTTCACCTAGCACAACACACCTTGGCATTCGTCGTGGTAGTCACCTCAGATCTTATGCCTATGAGTTTATAGAGCTACTTGCGCCATCACTCAAGCATGATATTGTCAAACAGGCGATTGAATAAAGGTACTTTTCCTATAGATAAAAATGGATGAAGCTGATAGTTTTACGCCTGCTGATTACAGCCCAACAACAATAACATTAGAGAAAAAATAGGAATTTACATGAAACATTTACTAAAAGGGCTACTTATTAGCCTTGCATTGCTTCCCGCTGTTGCTTTTTCACATGGCGCACCGCGTATTACTGTAACCGAAGAAATAACAATTAATGCTGCACCACAAAAAGTATGGGATGCCATTAAAGATTTCGATAAATTACACACATGGTTACCAGCAATTAAAGCAACAAAAGCAACAGGTGGTAACGAGGTGGGTGCAACTCGCACATTAACAACACAAACAGACTCAACTATCGATGAAACATTAAAGAAATTTGATAGTGAAACAATGAGTTTAATGTATGCCATTACTGCAATGAGTAAAGTCGGTGAAGTTGATGACCACGGTACAATGCACGAAATACCAGCCGTACCTGTGAGCAAATACAAAGCATGGTTATCAGTTAAAGCCGTTGATGGTGGTGCCAAAGTGACATGGAAAGCCAAATTCTTCCGTGCATACCACGGCAAAGGTCATCCACCAGCAGAGTTAGATGATAAAGCAGCTAAAAATGCAATTACAGGCATTTTCAAATCTGGTTTAGAAAACTTAAAAGTACAATTAGAAAAGTAGCATTTGAGCTAAGTCACACTAAAAGGCATCTTCGGATGCCTTTTTTATTGTTTATAATTGAAGTCTATTTTTCACTCTATTACGAATGCTATGTCAGCTAAAATATCCGCACTATTAAATCAACTCGCGCCACATATTCCTGAAGAGCAGCAACCGCTTCTCGATCAGCTTAGGGAAGAAGTAACCCAACTCATTACCAGCAAAGATAACGTGGCAGCTGAACAAAGCTCGATACCCGTGCTTGATAAAAAGTCAGGCTGTTATCGTAAAGCCAATAATGCCAGTCACTATTGTCCTCAATGCTTTGATAACAATCAGAATTTAGTCGCAACGCAACGTATCAATAGTAAATTACGTGTGTGTCCTCAGTGCCGTGAAAGCATTAAACCTACCGCTAAAAAATAGCCAAGCAACTGAAAACTAGAAAAAAAAAGCGTATTACTCTAGAATAGCCGCCAATCACACGATGTGAACTAATCATCAATACGGAATTATGCCTAGGGGCGGCCAGTTGGCCTGAGATTACCTTATATAAGGTTTGACCCTATGAACCTGATCCAGTTAATACTGGCGTAGGGACAGGCCGAGATACAGTCATTTCCACAGAGTCGAATCTGTTCGTCAATGCATACTCCCCTGTCCTTTTAATCTAAAAGGATAACAATGAAGTTTAACGTTTTATCAGCTGCAGTACTTTGTGCCATCGCAGCCGCAGCTCACTCTGCTCACGCAGAAGAGATCAAATTACCTGAAATGGTTGTTAGTGCAGATTTTCGACCTAATCTAGCACAAGAAACACCTATCAGTTTAACGACTATCGATAGCGAAACAATCGAATCTCGCGGTGCTCAGCATATTGAAGAGATTTTAAACCTTGCGCCAAATGTCAATGTTTCAAGCGGTGCTTCTCGTGGTCAATATTTCCAAATTCGCGGCATTGGTGAGCGCAGTCAATTCACTTCACCAATTAACCCATCTGTTGGATTGATGATTGATGGTATCGACTTTAGCCGTATTGGTGGTGCAGCCACTTTATTTGATGTCGATAAAGTTGAGGTTTTACGAGGTCCTCAAGGTACACTTTTTGGGACTAACGCACTCGCTGGCGTGATCAATATGCAAAGTAAACAACCAACGAATGATTTAGATATTCACGTTGAAACGGGGATTGCACAATACGGTACACGTAACCTTGGTGTTGCTGTTGGTGGAGCGTTAATTGAAGATAAGTTACTTGGCCGTGCTTCTGTCTATACGCATCAATCTGATGGATATATGAAAAATGATTTTCTGAATCGTGATGACACTCAAGATCAAGATGAAATAACCGTAAAAAGCCATTTAAAGTGGTTACTAAGTGATCGTTTAACAGTAGATTTAAACTTACTTCACTTAGATATTAATAATGGGTACGATGCATTTACATTTGATAACTCTCGCCATACACAAACAAATCGACCAGGTGAAGACAGTCAGAAAACAGATGCACTAGCGCTCAAAACAGATTGGCGTGCAAGCAGTTCAGTCCAGTTACAAACAGCTCTCACATACTTAAACTCTGACAGTGTTTATGCATACGATGATGACTGGAGCAATAATCCTCTGTACGATTATTATGATGAATACAATCGAGATAGAGTTAATAAATCCATAGAAGTAAAAGCATTATCAAATGAAGATGGTTGGCTTTTCAATAACACAACAGAATGGGCAATTGGTGTCTATCATTTAGCTCAAGATGAAAAGTTAGATCGTAACTATGATTGGGGAAATTTAGATAGCAATTATAAAACTAAAAACACATCAGTCTTTGGTCAGCTAGATACGCATCTTAATGACAAGTTAACACTAATTTCTGGTCTGCGCGTTGAGTATTTTGAAGCTGACTATGGTGATTCTAATGACATAAACCTTGAAATTGATGAACTTTTATTTGGTGGTAAATTAGGTCTAGATTATCAAGTAACAAGTGATCAATTAGTTTATACCTCCCTTTCTCGTGGCTATAAATCTGGCGGAATAAACAACAAAACATCACTACTCACCTCTCAGCGTAAATTTGACACCGAGTACCTGTGGAGTTTAGAAACAGGTCTAAAATCACTGTGGCTTGACGGTGATTTAATGACTAATATTAGTGCTTTCTATTCACTACGCCGTGATGCACAAGTAAAAACTTCAATTGATATCGGTGGAGGGCAATTCAAAGACTATCTAACCAATGCTGGTAAAGGTACTAATTACGGTATTGAAGCAGAATTAGATTGGGCCGCTTCAGATAAGTTACGTATTTTTGCTTCCCTTGGTTTACTCCATGCTAGCTTTGATGAATATGTGAACCCAGATCCTGCTAGCTACGATGCAAATGGTCGTCGCCAAGCACATGCTCCCGCTTATCAATTTAGTCTAGGAAGTGAAATTTACTTGTCGTCGCAATGGACATTCAAAGCGAATATTGAAGGTAAGGATGAGTTTTACTATTCAAACAGTCATAGCTCTAAATCGAGTTCTTACGCTATCGTAAACTCAAGTCTAGATTATAAAAATGGTGACTGGAAGGTATCACTTTGGGGACGTAATTTGTTTGATAAAGACTACCATACTCGCGGATTCTTTTTTGCAAACAATGCGCCAAACTATGATGTTCAGGAAACTTACACTCAATACGGTAGCCCTCGTGTTGTTGGTGTAAACCTAACTTGGGATTACTAATCCTTTAAGCCAAACCTGAAAGGGCTCTCAATGAGCCCTTTTTTACTTCATATAATTAGGTACAAAAACATGCGTATTTCAATAGATATTAGTCTATATCCACTAACTGAAGGCTATGTTGAACCCATTCTAGAGTTCATCGATCAGCTTGAAACTAATCCCAAAATCATCGTTAAGCGTAATAGTCTAAGCACACAAGTGTTTGGTGAATATCGTGATGTAATGGATATGATGGATGCTGAAATAGAAAAAGTCTTTGCGGTCATGCCTCACAGCGCATTTGTATTAAAGATGGTTGGTACAGACCGTGCTGACGTGGTTGATAAATAAGCATGTCTGAAGTTCTGTCATTCGTCACTGATGCGTTCTCGGTCATGTCCGGCTGGGAAATTTTCGCTGCCTTACTGGGTATGGGATATATCATTTTCGCAGCGAAAGAAATTAAGTGGTGCTGGCCGATAGCATTTATAAGTACACTTATTTACACCGTACTATTTTGGGAAGGGCAGCTTCCCATGCAAGCCCTGCTCAATTTTTACTATATGGGCATGGCGGTTTATGGCTATATGTTATGGCGGAGACATGATCAGACAGAGCAAACTCTCGCTATTAGTAGCTGGTCATGGAATAAACAATTATTGTTCGTTCTTACCGGTGGTCTACTCAGCCTGATTACAGCCTATTATTTAGATATAACTGACACCTCACAAAACCCATACCTTGATGCCAGCGTGACTATTTTTTCAGTGATGAATACGTGGTTAATGGCTAAAAAAATTCTACAAAACTGGCTTTACTGGGTCATCATTGATGCAGCTGCTATCGTGCTTTATGCTCAATCTGGCTATTACGCTACCGTGATTTTATTTAGCATCTATACCGTTCTCGCTATTGTTGGATATCTTAACTGGCTAAAACTCTATACAAAATAGAGCAATCCCAAGAATAGGTGCGCCTAATGCAAAAGTTCATCGCCAATTTTTGCATTAGGCGGGGCCACTCCGGAGTGTAGTCTCCCAAAAACCAATTCTTACCCTCTTACTTTTAACCTCCCAACTTTTCTTAAAGTGATTTTATATAGAAATTACCGTATATTATTTGTGGTCTAAAGAAATCATTACTTCAGGAGGCTATAAAAATGGCAGAAACACCAATCATTTTTGACCGGTTTTCATGTGATATTTGTGCTGATAAAGGCAAACTTGATTTTGATTTCACTATGGCCTTTCAGCCTATTATTAATTGTCAGACTAAACAGATTTTTGGCTACGAAGCCTTAGTTCGTGGTTTAAATAATGAGTCAGCTTATTCAATCATTTCTAAGGTCAACGATGACAATCGTTATTTGTTTGACCAACACTGCCGCGTTAAAGCAATAGCCCTTGCCTCCAAACTTGGCCTTGACTCAATCCTAAGCATTAACTTTCTTCCCAATGCAGTCTATGTGCCTGAGCGTTGTATCCGTACGACCTTAGAAGCCGCCCAACAATATGGTTTTGCAACAGATAAAATCATGTTTGAATTTACTGAGGTTGAGAAAATTGACGATAGTGATCTAGTTAAGCGCATCGTAGAGTTTTATAAAAAAGCAGGGTTTAAAACTGCAGTTGATGATTTTGGTTCCGGTTATGCAGGCTTGGGCTTATTGGCTGACTTTCAGACAAATATTATAAAATTTGATATGGAGCTGATCCGTAATATCGATCAGGATACTGCACGGCAGGCAATCATTAGAAACTGTTTAAATTTATTCAGCGAACTTAATATCACGGCCTTAGCAGAAGGTATCGAAACTAAACAAGAAATGCGATGGCTACAAGATGCGGGTATTGAATTAATGCAAGGTTATCTATTTGCAAAACCAGGCTTTGAAAGTCTGCC
Source organism: uncultured Gammaproteobacteria bacterium (assembly GCA_937900515.1). Classification (GTDB taxonomy): domain Bacteria; phylum Pseudomonadota; class Gammaproteobacteria; order Nitrosococcales; family Methylophagaceae. Next base: position 10,811 of record CALCCU010000097.1, read on the forward strand.
ACAAGTCGATTTTTCTTATTTTTAAACTCAATACTGAATCTAAATCACCAGCGCTCAGGTGCATTCATCCATTTTTCAATATCAGTTTCACCTAAACTATTCATCAAAAATAATAATAGCCTGTAACAATATCGTTGCGTAGATAAGTCTGGCATATCAGCAATATCTTGGTAGGCCTCTGAGAAATAATTAGCTTGCCGTTCATCCAGTTGATATTCCAGCAAGACCAACTCTAATTCTATTGGCCCCGTGACAAAGGCATCCATATCGACAATGGCAGCGAGTTGTCCTTGTTGATGGAGCATCTGATCCCAACGAAAATCGGTCATAATCGGTGCAAAGGTATCAATATTGATTTCCTCCGCTTGCTGCAACGCCTGATCAAGTATCTGCTTGGGAACTATTGATTGTTGACTAGCCAATGCTTTCAAGGTTTTTTGCAGCCGTTTAGGCCAATCACTTGCTAACTGTAAAGGCTCATGCAACGCGCCCCATTTTGGCTGCTGATAGATATGAAGCCCGGCCATATGTCGCGCTAACTGCATAACCATATGATTTGATACCGAGTCTAAACTGACATCATCACCACTTAAAAAGCGTGCTAATACAAAAACCGATGACTCTGAAGCAATAAATTCTGGCGTATTGAGAGTGCTGTGCTCACTAATAAAGCGATAGGTTTTATTGATGCAATTCAGTGACGCAGGGAAATCAATCTGAAATAAATAATTCATACCCTGCCAAAATGGCGATTTCCGAATAGTCCGATGGTTGCACAGCTTGAGTACCATCGGACCATCGGCCGTCTCACAATGCCAAAGTTGATGCGTACTATCATCAAATTTGGCAGCAATGGGACTGGCCGGTCGCAATAAGCTCGGCAAATTCCGTTGCTGTTGTGGGCTTAAGCCCGGATAGGCTACCAAGGCAACAAGTCACCATTGGTGTGCCAGAATGAACCAGTGTTGTCGAGGCTTAACTCTTCCATACGTGCAATCAAGCCAGCAGCAGATTCATCAGGATCGATTAAACCATTGTGCCCAGTCATGTCGGTGCGCACCCAACCCGGATGTAAAATACCCACTGCAACACCATAAGGTTTCAAGTCTATGGATAAAGATTTACCTGCAGCATTAACCGCTGCTTTTGACATACGATAGCCATAACTGCCACCCGAATCATTATCGGCAACCGAGCCCATACGGCTAGTGATAATCCCGACTTTACTTCCCTCACGGAAGTTTTTCAGTAAGGATTGCGTTGTTAATAATGGGCCTAGGCTATTCACTTCAAACATTCTTACGCTACTGGCAATAGCATCTTTGTCTAACTCATCCATTGAAATACCATTGGCAATACCAGCATTATTAATTAACCAGTCGATGGTACGACCTGCCAGTTTTTCAGCCAGAGCATTTAAACTATCAAGATCAGACGTGTCTACACCTTCAATAATCTCAACATTCAATGCCTTCAAAGCCGGTGAACTATTACGGCAAGTAGCAATCACATGCATCCCTTTGGCGGCTAATTGCGTGCATAACTCAAGGCCAATACCTCGGTTAGTTCCTGTTATTAATACTGTTTCAGTCATGTGACATCCCTATTTCTTATTTGATAAGTTTCATTGTCTCAATTGCAGGTGATAATACAACACCTTTTTCAGTGACGATAGCATCAATTAATGACGCAGGCGTGACATCAAATGCAGGGTTCAACGCAACGGTTCCTACTGGAGCAATCTGCTGGCCTGCTAGCATCGTCACTTCTTGTCCGTCTCTTTGCTCTATTGGAATTTCATCACCATGTTGCAATGCCCAATCAATGGTCGATGTAGGTGCAACTACCATCACTTTCACATTATGATATTTAGCTAAAATAGCCAACATATAGGTGCCTACTTTATTAGCCACATCACCATTAGCAGTGATGCGATCAGCACCAACAATTACCCAATCCAACTGACCAGAAGCCATCAATGAAGCCGCCGCCCCTTCAGCTTGTAAGGTAACGGGAATATCATCGTGTTGTAACTCCCAAACCGTCAGTCGAGAACCTTGTAACCAAGGTCGTGTTTCATCAGCGTAAACATGATTGATTTTCCCATCGACATAACCTTGCCTAATCACACCTAAAGCCGTACCAAAACCGCCCGTCGCCAATGCGCCTGCATTACAGTGGGTTAACACGCGACAATTGTCAGCTAAGAGATCAGACCCAAACTGTCCCATTGCATGATTCGCCGCAATATCCTCACTATGAATAGCATGAGCTTCCTGCAATAAAATAGCTTCAGGAGTAATCTCATTAGGTAAGGCCAAATAAAGCTGCCTCATTCGTTCAATCGCCCAATGTAAATTAACAGCAGTAGGACGTGATGCAGCTAAATGTGCCAAAGGCGCAGTCATCGCCTGCTTCCAGTTCACACCCGCTGTATTCCATGCATGTCGAGCAGCTAAAACCACACCATAAGCAGCGGTAATACCAATAGCAGGAGCGCCACGCACAACCATGTCAGTGATAGCTGCCGCTACATCATCAGAATACTCGTAATCCAACCAAGTCTGTTCTAATGGTAGTCGGCGTTGATCAAGCAAACACAAGCGATTGTCTTGCCATTTAATCGGTTGAATAGAATCTAGCTGTTTATCCAATGTCATCTCCTGTCGATGGCGGTATAATCATGAGCATGAAAAAAGTTGATCTCATTATACATGCACGCTGGGTAGTTCCGGTTGATGCAAAAAACTCGGTGCTTGAGCATCATTCCGTCATCATCCATAACGGACGCATTGTCGCCGTTGTTAGCCAAGAAAAGGCCCAAAAAACCTATACGGCTGATAGCGAACAACGCTTTGATAATCACTGCATAATGCCAGGGTTAATCAATAATCATGCGCATACAGCTATGTCATTATTACGAGGCCTTGCGGATGATCTGCCGTTAATGACATGGCTCAATGACCACATTTGGCCTGCTGAACAACAATGGGTCAGTGATGCCTTTGTAGAAGCAGGCTCTGAACTTGCCATTGCAGAAATGCTACGCGGCGGTACAACCTGTTTCAACGATATGTATTTCTTCCCCGATGCCACTGCACGTGTCGCAGACGAATCAGGTATTCGTGCTAATTTAGGTATGGTCGTTATCGACTTCCCTACCGCATGGGCCTCTGATGTAGATGAATACTTACATAAAGGTCAACTACTACACGATCACTATCGTCATCATTCTCGTATCACGACAGCTTATGCACCACATGCGCCTTATACCGTTTCTGATGATGCCTTAAACAAAGTAATGACCAATGCTGAAGAGTTAGATGTGCCGATCCATATGCACATTCATGAGACTGCTGATGAAATCAAACAAAGCCTTGAAACCTACGGCGTTCGGCCACTAGAGCGACTTAAAAACTTGGGTTTATTATCGCCACGCTTAATTGCCGTTCATATGACGCAATTAAGCGATGAAGAAATCACATGGTGTGCTGATGCTGGTGTGCATATAGCTCATTGCCCAGAATCTAACTTAAAATTAGCCAGTGGCTTTAGCCCCATTGCCAAGCTTACAAAAAAGAAAGTGAATGTCACCATTGGTACTGATGGCGCTGCATCCAATAATGATTTAGATATGTTTGCCGAAATGCGTCAAGCAGCATTATTAGCTAAAGCTGTTGCCGAAGATGCAACGGCCATTCCAGCAAGTACCGCTTTAAAAATGGCCACGATTAATGCCGCTAAATCATTGGGCATTGACGAGATCACTGGTTCACTAACAAAAGGTAAATCAGCTGATCTGATTGCCGTCGACTTTTCAGGCATTGAAAGCACCCCATGTTATGACGTAATTTCACAACTTGTTTATGCAACAGGCCGACACCAAGTCAGCGATGTCTGGGTCGAAGGTAAACAACTATTAAGAGATCGTCACCTCACCACCATTAATGAAACAAAACTGATTGAAACAGCACAACAATGGGCTATCAAAATAGGGCACTCTGATTCATGACACAAACACACAGCAATGTAGATCCAAACGAAGTCGCAAAATTTGATGCCCTCGCCAATAGTTGGTGGGATCAAGAAGGCCAATCTAAGCCCCTTCATGAAATCAACCCATTACGTCTTGGCTTTATCGAAGCTCGCAGCAAATTAAATGGTAATCAAGTGATTGATGTAGGTTGTGGCGGTGGTATTTTATCGGAAGCCTTAGCCAAAGCAGGTGCTAAGGTTACTGGTATCGACATGGGTGAATTACCACTCAATATCGCCAAACTACATGCCTTGCAATCCGAATTATTTATTGATTATCAGCAAATCACCGCTGAAGAAAAAGCGCAACAAGCAGCTGGTGAATTTGATGTTGTTACCTGTATGGAAATGCTAGAACACGTACCTGATCCCGTATCGGTCATTCAAGCCTGTGCTGATATGGTCAAACCGGGTGGCGATGTATTTTTGTCAACACTAAACCGTCATCCAAAAGCATATTTATTAGCTGTTGTTGGCGCCGAATATGTCATGAATATGTTACCGAAAGGCACGCATGACTATAAGCGTTTTATCAAACCTTCAGAAATGGCCCAATGGTGCAGACAAGCAGGTTTAGAAGTGCAAGCTATGGCGGGATTAAGCTATAACCCACTAAGCAAAAAATATTCACTCGGTGATGATGTAAAAGTAAATTACTTAATGCATTGCAAAAAAGCGGTTGATTAAATGCGTGACTTTTCAGCCGTATTATTTGATCTCGATGGCACATTAGTCGATACCGCACCTGATTTAGCCTTTGCTTTAAACAGTGTCTTAGAGGAGCAAGGAAAACCGACACTTCCTTATGAGGTGATTCGTCCTGTTGCCAGCAATGGTGCAGCAGGCTTACTTGATCTTGGTTTTTCTATTTCAGGCGACGATGACATCTTCCCCCCACTTCGTGCCCGCTTACTTGAGCTCTACCAAAACAATATCACCCGTGAATCAAAACTATTCGATGGTATGGAGCAAGTACTCACCGCCCTAGAAGAAGCCAACATCACATGGGGAATCATCACCAACAAACCCGCCTTCTTAACCGACCCATTAGTTGATGCACTACAACTATCACACCGTGCCGCATGTGTCGTCAGCGGTGATACCACTGCTCATAGCAAACCGCATCCAGCACCCATGCTACATGCTTGCGAAGTAATTAATCACCCTGCAGAAGAATGCCTTTATATAGGGGATGCAGCCCGTGATATTGAAGCAGGCAAAAACTCTAATATGCAAACCGTGGCCGCACTTTATGGCTACCTCGATGCGGCTGATGATCCCGCTGACTGGAATGCTGATTTTTCTATTAAACACCCACTCGATATTCTGAAATGGATCTAAACTTAATCTCAGACTCTATCCAGCAACATCAAGCGCTTTTTATAACAGCTGGGGCATCCCTGCTCCTCGGTCTTGTCATCGGCTTATTAATCCGCAATGGCAAACTACGAAAATTGCATGCAAAGAATACTGAACTCGCTCTAACACTCGAACTTGAACAAAAAAATAAAGATCAGCTTGATGACATATTGGATCAAACACGAGACCAATTAGCCAACACCTTCAACCAACTATCAGAACAAGCCTTAAGCAAAAACAATAGTCACTTTCTACAATTAGCTGAACAAAACCTAAAACGTTTTCAAAGTGAAGCCAAAGCCGAATTAGGAACAAAAGAGCAGGCCATCGAACAAATGCTTAAACCGATTAACGATGCCTTGAAAAAAACCACCGAACAAATCCACACAATCGAAAAAGAACGCAAAGAAGCATACGGTAACCTAACATCGACCATCACCCAAATGGCCCAGAGCCAACAACAACTACAACAAGAAACCCAAAACTTAGTGCAAGCACTCCGCCGTCCAGAAGTCCGTGGGCAATGGGGTGAGATGACATTACGACGCCTTGCAGAACTCAGTGGCATGGTGGCTCACTGTGACTTTTACGAGCAAACGCATACCGTTACTGACTCTGGCGCTATTCGCCCCGACATGATTGTGCGTCTGCCCGAAAAACGCGACATTATTGTTGATGCTAAAACACCGCTTGATGCTTATTTATCAGCCATTCAAGCCAAAGATGACAGCACGCGACAAGCCGAAATGAAACGCCATGCCCAAATCATTCGTAGCCGTGTTAAAGAGCTAGCACGTAAAAACTACTGGGCAGAATATTCCAACTCACCTGAATTCGTGGTGTTATTTATTCCCGGAGAACAATTCTTATCAGCCGCATTAGAAGTCGATGCCAGCTTGCTTGAAGACAGCATGAGTCAAAACATCATCCTTGCTACACCGACTAACTTCGTCGCTCTACTACGAGCAGTATCTTATGGTTGGAAGCAACAATCTTTAGCTGACAATGCCGAAATAATCCGTGAACTAGGTGAAACCTTATACAAACGTCTCGCCACCTTTGGTAACCATTTAAGTAAACTCGGTAGCAGCTTGGGCGCAAGCGTGAATCACTTTAATAGCGCCGTAGGCTCACTAGAGCGCAATGTTCTACCTGGAGCACGAAAATTCAAAGAAATGGGCATAAGTACCAAACATACTATTGACGATCTGCCCCCTGTCGAACCACAACCTCGACAAGTACAAAACCTAAATGATGAATCCTAAATAATAACTATGGCCAACTACACCATCGAACAAGCCTATGACTTCTGCCAAAAGTTAGCAAAGTCACATTATGAAAACTTTCCTGTTGCCTCAGTGTTATTACCAAAACACTTACGAAAAGCTATTAGTGTTATCTACGCCTTTGCCAGAACCGCCGATGATTTTGCCGATGAAGGCGATGCACCGCAACACATTCGCATACAGCAACTAGATACATACTACGATAATATCCGTCATATCCGTGAACACAACTATCAAGGCAACGACCCTATTTTTATCGCCTTAGCTGACGTGATTAAGCAGCATGACTTACCTACCCACTTGTTTAGCGATCTACTCTCGGCGTTTAAACAAGATGTCGTGCAAAGCCGTTATGCTAACTTTGAAGAAGTTCTAGACTACTGCACACGATCAGCTGATCCTGTAGGCCGTTTACTCCTCCACCTCAATGGCACACCAACTGAGATACAACTGAAACAGTCCGATGCTGTCTGTACCGCATTACAACTAATTAACTTTTATCAAGACATTGTGCAAGACTACACCGAGTCCGATCGGATTTATATTCCGCAAGATGAACTCAACCAAGCAGGATTCAATGAATCTGATTTAGTTAAACCCGATACCCAACAAATCGCCCCACTGATTCGTAGCCTATATCAACGAGCCAAAGAATTAATGAAACAAGGCGCACCTCTAGGTGCTGACCTAAAAGGAAGAATGGGCTGGGAAGTAAGGGCGATGACTTTGGGTGGTATTGCTACCCTCCACCAGCTGCAACAACAAGCAAATGATGACTTACTCACCCGTCCACGATTAACGAAATGGACATTGATTAAAATCATGATCAATAGCTCAAACACTATTTTCTATAAGCGAGTGGTTGATAAATTATTGAAATAATAACTTGAATCAGTCAAAGTAAGGCTAGGTAAAATAATGGAATAATTAATTCCCGCTTTTATCTTCATTATCTACTTACAGGGAATTATAGTCCGTATATATCTAAGAATTACAGGGAAATTTTTTCCTGTTAATAACAATGTTAGGACGGAACCGCTCGCTACCGCGACCGGTTCCGTCCTAACGGCTGTCGGCAATGA
>CALCCU010000098.1 GCA_937900515.1 uncultured Gammaproteobacteria bacterium
AGTATAAAGGCGCCAAAACAAATATAAAGACGAATAAATTAAATTTACAATCACTTATGTTATTCATTTTATTCCTTACTTCGGCTACCTGAAAAAAAAAGGCTCTGAAAACAGAGCCTTTTAGTTTCTTAATTATAGTTATCTATTAACATAAAGGTGGATTTGCTATTGAACAACCACCGCCCTTAGTCCACTGAGAACCTGTCACATCAGTCGGTGTTAGTGTATACGTCATTGAACCATTAATGTTTTGTGAAGTAGTAGTAATTGCACCATTAGTTGTATTAACAGCTACAGAAGCCACATAGTCAGTTGAGCGCGTAGCGGGAACACCATTCGAGCCAAGGCCACAGTTAGGGAAAGCACCTTCTGATTGGAGACATAGTGCCAGTGCTGTTTTATAACCATTCGTCACCGAAATAACTTCTGAGAATTTAGCTTTTTGCGTATACTGTTGATAAGCAGGCAATGCGATTGCTGCCAAGATACCGATAATCGCGATTACGATCATTAACTCGATTAATGTAAAACCTTGTTGGACTTTTTTCATTTTTGTATTCCTTCTGTTTTAGAAAAGTCAGCAATATTTGCCTTGCCATGATTAATGCATTTGCAATGCCACTTATAACTTATTGTTTTAAAACGTCTTAATTCTAACCATTTAAAAACAGGGTTAACTTAACGTCACTATATGACGTAATACGTCACTTTTTGCTCACTAAATTTCTGGCTTAAGGTCGAAGGCAATGCAAATACGTTCTTCATCAGAGCTGAACGGAATGGTTCTATGAAATAACGATGATGGAAACATAATAAAGTCGCCTACTTCCGGTGCTAGTGCCTGAACTTGGAAGTTATCGTGTTTTTTAGGATAGTCATCGCCATGGGTACTAACCTCGATACTACCTTCATGTTCATGTGACTTATTAGTCGGCAAAGAGAGATACATAGCACCACTAATCCAACCTTCTTCATGTATATGTGAGTTTAAGTGCCCTCCCTGATTCATGCGTACATACCATGAGCTGGCAATCACTGTCTTTTTAGGGAATGATTTAATAAATTCGCAGTCCGCACCTGCAAAGTTTTTTCTATAACGATCAACTGCATCTTCAACCAATTTTGCTAGCTGTTGAAATACAGGTTCTGGTCTTTTAAGTAAATTTCCAGCCGACTGCACACCATTATATAAGCGACCTTGCATCTTCTCTGACACATCTGCACTACGAATTTCTGTTAATAAAGCATCTCGTAACTCACTATCTTCACCTTTTAATTCAGGAATATTAGTGTGAAATACAAAGCTCATAGGATCGGGACAAAAATTGTAATCACTTTTTTCACCAAAGTTTTCAGCATAATGCTGGGCGAGTGTAGATAAAAAAGGTGAGTTATGCTTGACCGCTTTGAGTTGTTCTAGGTTTTGTTTAAATTCATCATAGCGTTCTGTTTTATACAAGCAATACAGCATCCGCTCTTCCCAATCAGCAAATTGAGAGGCTTTAAAATGTTCTAAAGCACCTTTTAAATCACCACTATCATATAAATAGACCGCTAAACTGTAATTAGCAACGGGGAGATTCGGGTCGATGTCTAATGCTTGCTTATAGAATGTAACAGATTCCTCATATCGACCTTGATCGCGAAGCACTTCACCTAAATTACTATGTACCTCTGCGTAGTTGGGTTCTAGCTCTAACGCCTTATTGTAACTATCAATAGCCTCTTCTAATTTACCTTCGTTTTTCAATGCGGTACCCAAATTGAAATACACTTTGGCATCTTGCTCAATCGTTAATGCTCGTTGGTATACCGCGATTGCATCATGCAATCGACCTTGCTCTTGTAAACACACGCCTAAATTAACCATTGCCTCAAAGAAGCCTGGTTCTAGTGCTATCGCTTTTTCATAACTGCTTGCCGCTTGCTCAAATTCATTTTGTGACTGTAATGCTGCACCTAAGTTGTAGTGAGCATCTGTAAGTGAGGGATTAAGCTGTAATGTTTTTTTATAGCTAGTAATTGACTCCTCAACTCTATTTAAATTCCCCAGTAATACCGCTACATTAAAATGCAATTCAGCAATACTGCCATCAAGTTGAATCGCTTTGCGAAAACTATCAACAGCAGGCTTAAGTTTATTTTGAGCCGCCAATGCATTGCCATAGAGGTTATGTAATACAAATGCATTGGGATATTGCTTTAATAGTTTTTTTGACAGCGCTTCTGCTTGTGCCAACTGTCCACTATTAAGAGCCTGAATAACAGGCTGAATCATTTGCTGTGTTGGTTGTTGCATTGCTTGCGGTCGTTTCATTTTCTTTACCTAAATTCTATTCAGCGCTTAACTATACTAAAAACATGGTTTTTTGCCCATGCTAACTAGTTTATATTGCACTTATTAAAGGTTCTATATTCGAAGTAACTATGACAAATCCATCTTCAGACTTCACGCTAACATTTGATAACCGCTTTACCGAGGCCTTACCCGCAGATCCGATAACTGGTTCAGCAAGGCGACAAGTACTATCATCTTGCTATTCGTTTGTGAAACCTACTTCGGTCAGCTCCCCTACTTTAGTTGCCTACTCGAAAGAAGTCGCAACTCAAATTGGTTTATCAGAACAGGACTGTCAATCCACTTTATTTACAGATGTGTTTGCAGGTAATAGTGAATTAGAAGGTATGCAGCATTATGCACAATGCTATGGCGGTCATCAGTTTGGAAATTGGGCTGGCCAACTGGGTGATGGACGCGCTATTAACTTAGGTGAAGTTATAAATAATGATGGCGAACATTTTTGCTTACAACTAAAAGGATCTGGCGAAACACCCTATTCACGTACCGCTGATGGTTTAGCAGTATTACGCTCATCTGTTCGCGAGTTTTTATGCAGTGAAGCAATGTTTCACCTTGGCGTGCCGACAACGCGAGCCTTAAGCTTAGTCACAACGGGTGAAGATGTCGTTCGCGATATGTTTTATGATGGTCGCCCTGAAAAAGAGCCTGGTGCGATAGTATGCCGTGTAGCTCCCTCCTTCCTACGTTTTGGTAGTTATCAAATTTTCACATCACGGGATGATCTAACAACTTTAAAAACATTAGTTGATCATACGATAAATACAGAGTTCCCTCACTTGGGAGCACCCTCCGTTGAGGTCTATATAGAATGGTTTAAAGAAGTGACCGAGCGCACTGCTGAAATGATAGCTCATTGGATGCGAGTAGGTTTCGTCCACGGCGTTATGAATACAGACAATATGTCAATCCTTGGCCTTACAATTGATTATGGCCCGTATGGTTGGCTAGAAAACTATGATCCCAATTGGACACCTAATACTACGGATGCAACAAACAAACGCTATCGATTTAATAATCAATCACCTATAGCGCAGTGGAATTTATTACAACTGGCCAATGCTATTTACCCTTTAATAGAGCAAGCCGAACCACTTCGCGACATTTTGACTCATTACGTTGAACACTATAACCAAACAGTTCAAGCCATGAGGGCACAGAAACTGGGCATGGAACATTATGATGATGCCCTACATCAAAGTCTTCATGAAGTACTCCAGTTAGCCGAAACAGATATGACATTATTTTATCGATTGCTTGCTAATGTCGATCTTGAATCACAACAAACCGATGAGCAATTATTAGCTCCTTTGATGAATGCTTATTACGATTTAGACTCGCTAACGGATGAGTATAAACAGGCCATATATAAATGGCTGCGTCGTTACCAACTCGCTATTAACAATGAAGGCGTCAGTAATCAACAACGCCAACAGCGAATGAATAAAGTAAATCCTAAGTATGTATTAAGAAATTACCTAGCCCAACTTGCTATTGATGATGCAGAAAAAGGCGACTTTGACCTAGTTAATACTTTATTAGAGTGCCTGCGTCACCCATATGATGAACAGCCAGATATGGAACGATTTTCAGAAAAAAGACCTGACTGGGCAAGAGTTCGTGCTGGTTGTTCAATGTTATCATGTAGCTCATAACCGGAGGCATTACTAATGAATAAATGCAAACTTGCACTATTGTTGTACACACTATTTATTGTCGGGGTGCCATCACTCGTCAATGCTGGGCAATCTAACCTTACAATGGAAACAATTGCTACAGAGTTGGGCGTCCCATGGGGTATGGCAGTTTTGCCCAATAACAACTTACTAATTACACAACGTGAAGGCGAACTGTCTCAACTCAACCTTAAAACACGTCAATTAACTTCAATTTCAGGGCTGCCATCAGATATCAAAGTCTCAGGACAAGGCGGTCTATTTGATGTCGCTATTCCACCTAATTATATGGATAGCCAGTGGATCTATTTTAGCTACAATAAAGATGTAGGTAAAAAAGGTGCGACGACACTATCTAGGGCAAAACTTATTAATAACCACTTGCAAGACTGGCAAGATTTATTAGTAAGCAAGTCAATCAGTAAGTCCTCTGTTCATTATGGAGGCCGAATCAGTTTTGATAGCCAAGGTCATGTGTTTTTATCTATTGGTGAACGCGGCGTTCGTGCCAATGCTCAGAACTTGATGACTCATGCAGGTTCAATCATCAGACTGAACCTAGATGGAAGCATTCCCGATGACAACCCGTTTGTTAACAATCACAATGCTCTTCCTGAAATATGGAGTTATGGCCACCGAAACCCACAAGGCCTGTTTTATAATAGTGATACCCAACAATTGTGGTCTTGTGAACATGGACCTCGTGGCGGCGATGAAATAAATCTTATCTCAGCAGGCAAAAACTATGGTTGGCCGACTATTTCTTATGGTAAAGAATATCACCTACCACTTGCTGTTGGTGAAGGCACCGCACGTGAAGGTATGGAACAGCCAATAAAAGCTTATATTCCTTCTATTGCCACGAGTAGTTTAATTCAGTATAAATCTCAACTGCTATCAGAGTTAACAGGTAATCTACTTGTTGGTGCCTTAAAAGCGATGCACGTTAATAGTGTCGTATTAACCCCAGCGAATAGCGAGCAGTCAGAAAACCGAATCTTACGAACAATAAAAGGCCGAATAAGAAATATCATCGAAAGTCCTGAAGGCTATTTATACATATCAACTGATGACGGCCGTATAGTCAAAGTGATGCCTAAAACAAACAAGGATAAACAGTGAGTAGTAATACCCATCAGCAATTGGTAGAAGAATGGCTAGACAATGTTGTCATTGGGCTCAACCTATGTCCCTTTGCTCACCAACCTCGTAAAAATAAACAAATTCGTTTCAAAGTAAGTTCAGCGCTAACACCTGAAGTATTAGTCGCCGACTTATTTGATGAGTTAACTTTTATGGCTCAAAGTGATGCCAATGAAGTTGTAACTAGCTTGTTGATCGTGCCTGATATGCTTCTCAACTTTAGTGACTACAATGAGTTTCTTGATATAGCTGATGGGCTGATCATCGACAATAATTGGGAAGGAGTTTTTCAAATTGCCAGTTTTCATCCAGATTATTGTTTTGCTGAAACAGAGTCTGACTCAGTTGAAAATTTAACCAATCGTGCTCCCTACCCCATTTTTCATGTTATTAGGGAAGAAGGCTTAGCTGAAGCACTTAAAAGTATGGCTGCACCAGATGAAGTCTATAAACGTAATATAAAAACAATGCAAAATTTAACTCAAGAGCAAATACACACCCTATTTCCTCATTTGAATTAAATTAATCCATCACTTTGCTATTAACGGAATATTGAAATGCTGAACTTTGATTTTTACAACCCAACCCATATTGCTTTTGGTGAAGGGAAAATAGCGGATTTAGATACACTCGTTCCAAAGTCTGCTCGAGTATTAATTCTCTTAGGCGGTGGCAGTGCCAAACAGAATGGTACTTTAGAACAGGTCATGCAAGCACTCGGTGATCGTTACATTAAAGAATTTTCAGGTATAGAGCCTAACCCAACTTATGAAACACTAATGCAAGCAGTCAAAGAAGTTAATGCTCATGATATAGACTTCTTAGTAGCTGTCGGTGGTGGTTCAGTGATTGATGGAACAAAATTTATAGCTGCAGCAGTCTACTCAAAAACAGATCCTTGGGATATTTTATTAACAACAGGAAGTGATGTTACAAAAGCAATGCCATTTGGCACCGTATTAACTCTGCCTGCAACTGGTTCCGAAATGAATAACGGTGCGGTTATTACAAGACAAGAAACACAGGACAAACTCTACTTCAGAAGCAAGACTACTTTTCCACAATTTTCAATTTTAGACCCAACTAGAAGTTATACCCTACCTCCAAGACAGCTTGCTAACGGAGTTATCGATGCATTTACACATACTGTAGAGCAATACTTAACCTACCCAGTTGGTGCGCTAGTACAAGACAGGTTTGCTGAAGGTTTATTACAAACCTTAATTGAAATTGGCCCCGCTTTAATAGAAAAGCCCGATGATTACGAATTACAATCTAATTTAATGTGGACAGCTACATTAGCCTTAAACGGTTTAATCGGTGCTGGCGTTCCCCAAGATTGGGCAACACATATGATAGGTCATGAAATTACCGCATTACATGGTTTAGACCATGCTCAAACCTTAGCAATTATTTTACCGACTATGCTCGACCTTCGTCGTGATGAGAAAAAATCCAAACTATTACAATATGCCGAACGTGTTTGGCACATTCATGAAGGCACTGAAAGTGAACGAATTGATAAATCTATAGCTGAAACAAGAAGTTTCTTTGAAAAACTCGGTGTAAAAACGTATTTAAGTGATTATAATATTACGGCATCAAATATTGATGACATTGTAGTTCGGCTTCAGTCACATGGAATGAACTCTCTTGGCGAACATAACAATGTGACTATAAAAATAAGCCGTAAAGTACTATTGAAATCACTGTTTAAAAGGTAAACCCGAGCCCTTGTTTTTTTATTTTTTTGTGAACTATATCGCAAAATCATCCTAGCCGAGCATACCCCAGATGACACACACCCCAATATTTAGCTTTAAAAACAACACGTTAAAATAAAGTTAATAAATATCGAAAAAAAACGTGACTCACATCACATAAGTAAGTACTATATTAATGAAGCGAGAGAATTAATAATAACTTTCTAACATATTTTTACTTTAAGATGGAGTTTGACGTATGAAACTTTCAAAAACAATGATGGCCCTTGGTTTTCTAGCACTGACGCAAGCTCCCGTTGCATCAGCTGGCTCACTACCTACTTTAGGTATGCAAAATGTTTATACCTACCTTTCAACTTATGCAACAGGCTCTTTCGAATCAGTAGCTAGCTACGATTTTGAAGGTCGTTATAATTACACTGCTGTTGGTTATGAAGCAGGAAATCAAAACACAATCTCACAAACTGCTGGCGGCACAGTAACATTCGATACTAAAGCAGATAGCAATTTCGGTACATGGAAAGAAGTAAACTTTTCATCTGAATCATTATTCTTTACAGATCAAAAAGATGGCCCTACTGATGTTTCAATTGACCCATTCACAGCACCTTCTTCTTACTTCAGTGTTTATAGATTAACTGCTGACGTTATCTTATCTTACTTACCTGTTGGTGATGTTAAATTAAGAGAAGGCACATTTATTGTCGGTTTTGGCGATGGTTTAGGTGATTCTGATTACGATGATATGATTGTTGCTTTAAACCCAGTACCAGTTCCAGCAGCAGCATTCTTATTTGCTCCTGCATTACTAGGCTTCATGGGTTTACGTCGTAAAGCTAAAAAATCTGCTTAAGACTTAAAGTCACAAAAATAAGAAGCCGCTATGAGCAATCATGGCGGCTTTTTTGTATCTCATACTTTAATTAAAGTACTAAATAGACTAATAATTCGTTTTACTATATGTTGCCAGCATAATATCAAGTAAAATTCATGCTCAATACTCAATTAAGTAAGACAAAGACCCAATGCAAACTGGAACGACAATATATTTAGATTATCAGGCTTCTACACCACTGGAGCATGAAGTAATTGAAGTCATGCAATCCTATAACAACACCGCTTTTGCAAATCCTCACGCAACGGCCCATATCTTAGGAAAACAGGCAGCTGATGATATTGAGTCAGCAAAAGCTACGATCGAACAATGTCTTTCTGCATTACCTGATGAGCTTATTTTTACTTCAGGTGCAACAGAATCTAATAACCAAGCCATTGCAAGCGTCTTATTTTCAAATAATGGCGACCGAAAAAAAGTTCTGATTAGTGCTATAGAGCATAAATGTATAAAAAATGCAGCTTACTTCTTCGCAGAAAAGCTAGGTTACCAAGTTGAAGAAATACCTGTTTTAGAGTCAGGTTTGATTGATATTGATGCCTATAAGAACTTGCTCTCTGATCAAGTTGTTCTTGTATGCATTATGGCAGTGAATAATGAAATTGGTACTGTCCAAGATATTCCAACTCTTACCAAGTTGTCTCATGAATATGGTGCTTTATTTCATTGTGATGCAGCACAAGCTCCTGAAGCCATTGATATTGATGTTAAACAATGGGATGTCGATATGCTAAGCCTTTCGGGCCATAAGATATATGGCCCGAAAGGAATAGGTGCTCTGTATATAAAAAATGCCCTACAAGCCAAATTACCGCCTTTGATTCAGGGCGGAGGTCAACAATTTGGTATGCGTTCCGGCACATTAGCACCAGCCTTATGCATTGGTTTTGCAAAAGCGATGACCCTTTCCAAACAAAAGTCACAGAAAAGTAGGGCACAATTAGCAAAGCTGAAGCAACGATTTATTGAACAATTAAATAATGAAAATATTAGCTTCAAGATTAATGGTGATGCGAATAATAGCCACCCTGGAAACTTAAATATTCAGTTTATAGGGCAAGATGCAAACGCTTTATTAGAATCTTTACAACCAAATG
>CALCCU010000099.1 GCA_937900515.1 uncultured Gammaproteobacteria bacterium
AACAGGCAAAGGGAATATTATGTTAACAATAGGCTTGCTCGGCGGCATGAGCTGGGAATCAACTCAAACCTATTATCAATTGCTCAATGAAGGTATCAAACAAGATCGTGGCGGCCTGCATTCAGCCAAAATCATTTTGAACAGTCTAGACTTCGCCGATATAGAAGCACTTCAACATGCAGGCGATTGGCCAGCAACAACCGATATTCTGACGTCAGCCGCTCAAGCGGTAGAGCGTGCCGGCGCTGACTTCCTAGTTATTTGCACCAACACCATGCATAAAGTCGCGCCCGCCATCTCAAAAGCAATTGGTCAATAACTAAGGGTCCATTATGCAGCAACCCATCGTAGGCTATCATACCGATGAAGAAGATCACTGGGTCGCAGAACTGGCCTGCGGTCATAACCAGCACGTGCGCCACAATCCACCATGGACTAGTCGAGTTTGGGTCACCACACCCGAAGGTAGGACTTCCCAATTAGGCACACAGCTAAATTGCATTAAGTGCGATACTAACGAGCCTCGCGATTGGAATTAACTCCTCAAATACCTGTCAAACAAAGTAAGATGACACATCAAATCGCCAACAAAAGAGGACAGCATGGGACTACTAAGCAGCGCCTATAAAGGTTTTACCTTGCTTTCATCCGATACTTGGGCAACCTGTAAAGCGGTCTGGGATAAACGCTCGCCTTGGTCTGCCAAGCTCTTATTTATCCTATTAGCGGTATACGCAATAAGCCCCTTAGACTTGATTCCCGACCTCCTGCTAGTCTTCGGGCTTATTGACGATGTGGTCGTGGTAGCCTTTGGCTTAAAAATGATTCGCAAGCTGATTCCGACTGACGTTTTAAACGACTATCAGCAAAGATAAGCACTGCCCCCTTTGCCCTAATTGCGCTATTATCTTGTTCTTTTTAATAGAGAAAGTAATAGCATATGCCAGCCGCTTCAACACCATCTCAGCCACTGCATATTGTCATTATTGGATACGTTTGGCCTGAGCCTAACTCCTCGGCTGCTGGCTATCATATGCTGTCTTTTATAGAACTCTTTCATAATCAGGGATGGACGATAACATTTGCTAGCCCCGCCTCATTAGGCGACCACAGGGCCGACTTATCACCGTGGAATGTCCAAGAAGTCGCCATCAGCCTAAATGACGCCAGCTTTGATGCATGGATTGCAGAACAACGCCCAAACGTCGTACTTTTTGATCGCTTTATGATGGAAGAACAGTTTGGTTGGCGAGTAGAAAAAGCCTGCCCCGATGCCATCCGACTGCTGGATACGGAAGACCTCCATAGTTTGCGCGATGCAAGGCATCAGATGCTTAAAAAGCAACTACAGCTGACAAAGGATGAGGTTGATTTCACCCCTCTTTTGGAGATGGATACCCTTTTCGATTACATGAGCCCTACTGATTTAGCACAACGCGAGATTGCCTCAATTTATCGATGTGACCTTACTTTAATGATCTCGGATGTTGAGCTTCGCTTACTCACCGACTATTTCGGCGTACCCTATCAGCAGCTCATGCACTGCTCATTTATGATAAATCATGAGCGTTCAGCGCCAGCTTCTACCCCGTCATGGCAACAGCGTCAGCATTTTGTCAGTATTGGTAATTTTAGACATGCCCCTAACTGGGACGCTGTTTTGTGGTTAAAACAACGTATTTGGCCCCAAATACGACAAGCTTTGCCTCAAGCGGAGCTTCATATTTACGGCGCCTATCCGCCGCCCAAAGCTACGGATTTAAACCACCCCAGCAGCGGCTTTTACGTAAAAGGCTGGGCAGAATCGGCTGACGAAGTGATACAGAACGCTCGCGTACTTATCGCGCCATTGCGCTTTGGTGCCGGAATTAAAGGTAAGCTACTGGATGCCATGCGCAACGGAACGCCTTCCGTCACAACACCAATAGGAGTGGAAGGGATGGTCAGCTCACAAGCATGGCCGGGAGCCATCGGCGGATCAGAAAAAGCCATTGCAGCTGCCGCGGTGCAGTTATATCAAGATGAAGCCACTTGGCTGAAAGCTCAATCACGAATACAAGCTA
>CALCCU010000100.1 GCA_937900515.1 uncultured Gammaproteobacteria bacterium
TCAGGTGAGACACCAAATAGTGCTAATAAACGGTTTTTCATTCCTTGTACTTGCTTACTTTGGAAGTACGTTAGTATTAGAATTCATCCTAAATAAGTAGACCCAACAAACAATGCTAGAAACAACCTCTCTCACAGTATTATTTATTATCCTGTTTGTATTGCTATTGCTATCTGCTTTCTTTTCAAGCTCTGAAACGGCATTAATGTCTCTCAACCGTTATCGTTTACGCCATTTAGAACATGAAGGTCACTCAGGGGCAATAAGAGCTAGCGAACTATTAGCAAGACCTGATCGCCTGATTGGCCTTATTCTACTCGGCAATAACTTCGTTAATATATTTGCTTCAGCCATCGCAACGGTCATTGGCGTTAAACTATATGGTGAAAACGGTATCGTCATTGCAACGTTTGCTCTTACTCTGATCGTACTTCTTTTTGCTGAGGTTACCCCTAAAACATTAGCGGCACTACACCCCGAGCGAGTTGCATTTCCAGCTAGTTTTATATTAAAGCCTTTGCTTATTCTGCTCTACCCATTAGTCTGGTTTACCAATGCCATTACCAACCGTTTATTAGCACTATTTGGTGTCTCACCTGATTCTTCGTCAGCAAGTATTAATTCTGAAGAATTAAAAATGGCACTTATGGAGGCTGGAAGCTTAATTCCTAAACGCCATAAAAAAATGTTGGTGAGCATATTGGACTTAGAAAAAGTCACCGTGAATGATGTGATGATACCGAGAAATGAAATAGAAGGCCTCGACATCAACGGTTCTCTTCCCGAAATTATCAAGCAACTTTCTCATTGTAATAATACCCGCATCCCTATCTATGAGGATAATCTAGATAATATTATTGGGATCTTACACGCTAGAAAAGCATTACATTTATTGGCGCAAGACAACCTCACTAAAGAAACATTGAACGGTATTATTAAAGAAGGTTACTTTGTTCCTGAAAATACACCTCTCAACACCCAACTAATTCAATTTCAGCGCCACCGCCGTAGAACAGGACTTGTCGTAGATGAATATGGCGACATCCTAGGTTTAATCACCTTAGAAGATATTTTCCGTGAGATTGTTGGCGAATTTACTGCTGATGTAATTGATGAAGATAAAGATATTCATCCTCAAGATGATGGTAGTTATCTCATTACTGGCTCAGCCAATATTAGGGAAATTAATCGTCATAATCATTGGAAACTTCCTACTGATGGCCCAAAAACAATTAATGGTTTAATTCTAGAATTTTTGGAAAGCATTCCAGATCCAGGTGTAAGCCTTCGCATAGGTGATTATGTTATTGAAGTTGTTCAAACAAGTAATAATACGATTAAAACTGTTCGAATAAGACATGCTGAACCACAACTGGAGAATGTTTAAATGGCATTATTAAAAGCTAAGTTATGTGGTTTACATGAAGCTGATGCCCGCTCAATAAAATCCATGCTAAGTGTCGCTAATGATCATTTGTCAAACGAATGGCTCATTATCGACTCAGGTGAAGCTGACTTGTACATTTACTCTTTCGACACTGATGAAGGTGTCGCTGAGTGGGATCAACATAACCCCGAAAAAGTATCCGTATTATTAACGACTGAAGATGAACTTTCATCTGATGATGAGTTCGATATTTTGCTAAAAAAACCACTCAGAACAAAAAACTTTTCTACTGTATTGAGTGAGTCTGAGCAAAGAATACTCGCAATAAATGCACAACACGGTTTGAGTGACAATTCAGCTGGTTTTCTGTCTTCATTAAAATCAGGTTTTGGCAAGCTACTAGGCAAAAAAAATCCTTTATCAACACCTCATTTATATTTACCGACACCGGAAAATGAAGTTACAGCGACCACACCAATAATAGATATCAAAGCGCTAAGAGCATTATTAGCAAGCATCGATGTTAAAAGTGATAACAGTCAAACCGAACAATTAAGTAATAATCTAATAGCACTAAATCGTTCAACGCTTGTCGCCAATAAACGCTTAGCTTTACTAGACCTTTATTCAAACGCAATTCACCATTTAATCAACAATCACTTAACAAATAGAACTAAAATCAAGCAAGACTCTCATGCTAATTACATAAAAGACATTCATGCCGTAACCTTTTTAATCGATGAGCTTGTTATAGGTTATCAATGCTGTATTAATGATGAGATTCAAAGTGGCAGCAAACCTAAATCAGGAACCCCTCTACTAACAGCTATCAATCGTGCAGCAGAGTTTATTTCATTATCTGTTTTTTATGCCAGTATCTATTATTTCTCACCACCGAAAGGTGCCATAAATAAACTTCATCAACTTTATTTATATTGCGAATATCACCAAGTAGTCGATCATCAATTAAAAACGAGTAAATCTGAACTATCGAGTTTTAAAAAGATATATGCTGCTCAACTTCTTAGCTGTATTGGCAATACCAGTAGGTTAGATATTCATGACATTATGAACCTACCTCATTTGCTCAATAAATTTGCTGATAAAGTTCAGATTTATGACAGCACAGACAAGCCAGAAGCCATCGGTTGTTTTTCAATTACAATGTCAAGTGACAATGGACCTAAAGCTATACATGAATCTGAAACAAAATCAGGTTCTGGCAGCCAATTAAGAACGTTTGATACTCATGCCATGCTTGTTGAAATTGAAAAACTATTTCAGCAATCAAGCTCGGTTGAAGATACCGTATTACTTAAAAAAATAATTCCTCAATTCAACGCATCGTATACGCGAAGCTTTGAAAGAAAACCTTGCAGTAACCCACCTAAAGCACAGCTAATAAAGGGCGTTGCGGCAATTCATAACTACTTAACGACTCACACTCTCACTGACTCATTTCGCTGCACGGTACGAAACCAAAGTAAAGGCGGTGTTATGCTCAGCAGTGATATGCTGGATAGCTATTATTTAGAAATAGGTACAATAGTGAGTATCATAGATATAAATGATACTCAACAGTTAGCCGCTGTCAGATGGTTGACCACTAATCCTCAGGGGTCATCCCGTATAGGATTAGAATTTTTAGCTACTCCTCGTCCTGTTCAAATGAGTGATGAAAATAAGAACAATAACTTTGTAGGATTGATATTATCTATACAACGTGGCGCTAAGAAAACTGAGACGATTATTGTAGACAAAGGCACGTATCTGCCTCTACAAACGATCAACGTGACGGATGACAACAACACCTATAAAATATCAATTGATTCATCAATTGAAAATACATTCAACTGCGAACAGTTTAGTTTCAAAATTAAACGTTAATCAGACACATAAATTCTAAGGATACCCGCTCATGCGTTTGTTATTTAAAACAATCATTTTTGTCGTAGTTATTGTTATTGCAGCTCTAATTGCCTTGCCTTTTATTGTTGACCCTAACGACTACAAACAAGAAATTACCGAACAAGTTGAAAATGCGACAGGAAGAACATTAACGATTAATGGTGACATTGGTTTATCTGTTTTCCCATGGGTAGCGCTCGAATTAGGCCAACTCTCATTAAGTAATGCAACTGGTTTCAAAGCGAAAGCATTTGCTGATGTTAATGAAGCTGAAATTCGCATTAAATTACTGCCCTTACTTAGCAAAAAATTAGAATTAGATACGATTATCCTCGATGGCCTAACACTGAACCTAGCCAAAAATAAAGTAGGCAAAACTAACTGGGATGATCTGACAGGCGATACGAAATCAACTGATACAAGCTCAAAAACAGAAAAAGATGACAAAACTACATCAGATCAAGTCAATGCATCGCCACTTGCAGGATTAACTATTGCAGGGGTTAAACTTACCAATGCGAATATCGTCTGGGATGATGAATCTAAAGGTGAAAAATTCCAATTAAACAATTTTAATCTAACAACAGACCCTATCGAAAAGGGTAAACCAACAGCCGTTGATGTAGCATTTGATGTCCTGAGTGAAAAACCTCGTGCTGAAGCACATATCGAGCTAACAACAAAACTAGCTGTGAATATGGATAAACAACAATACAGTTTAAGTGACCTGAAATTTACGACTGAAGCTAAAGCTAGCGACTTCGCATTCGATGAATTAGAAGTTAACTTGTCTAGTAATCTTAATGCTGACATGGTCAAACAATTAATTACAGCTGATGGTATTGAGTTAATAGTAAATGCTTCAGGAGCATCATTACCTGCTGGAAAAATGAGCTTAAAACTCACGACAGATGCCTCAGCAAATCTACAAAAGCAAACAGCGACTTTATCTAAATTAGCGCTTTCTGTTCAAGATTTACTGATTAATGGTGAAGTCTCAGCAAGCAAGATATTATCGGCTAGCCCTAATCTAGAAGGCATGATAAATGTTGATGCATTTAATCTACGCCAACTAGCAAAAAATATGGCTATTGAACTTCCGATCATGTCTGATGATAGTACATTGGAGTTAGTTCAGTTAGAAACTGAATTTTCAGCTTCTAGTAAACACTTCAATGCTGAGAAATTAGCTTTGATGCTAGATCAAAGTAAATTAAATGGTCAGTTTGCTATCAATAACTTTGCAAACCCTGCGTATTCATTCAAATTAAACTTGGATGAAATTGATGCAGATAGATATCTTCCTCCAGCCACTGAAGCCGAAGAAAGTAAAACTATATCAACGAAGACAAATTCTCCAGCGGCGCCTAACAGCACAACGAGCACTGATACATTACCTATTGAACCTCTAAGAACCATAAATGCGAAAGGTACTATTGATATCGGTAAATTAAAAATCAGCGGTACGAATAGTCAAAAAATCCATATTGAACTTAATGCCAACAAAGGGCTTATTAACCTCAGTCCAATGAGCGCAAACCTATACCAAGGTCAATATAAAGGTAACGTTAGCCTAGATGCTCGAGGTAAAACATTAAAACTAGCTATCAATGAGAACTTAACTGGAGTACAAGTTGGTCCATTGCTAAAAGATCTTAGTGGTGACGACAAGATGTCTGGTACTGCTAACGCTCAAGTTAAATTAACAGGTAATGGTGCGACAGTAGATGGCATAAAAAAAACACTCAGTGGTAGTGGTAAATTTTCATTCATGGATGGTGCTGTGAAAGGTGTAAATATTGCCGAAAGCATCCGTAAAGCAAAAGCCGCGTTGAAAGGTGAAACACTGGAACCATCTTCCGCCCCACTGCAAACTGATTTTGCTAGCCTGACAGGTTCATTTATAGCTACAAACGGTATTATCTCCAATCAAGACCTATCGGCTCTATCTCCTTTGTTACGTATTAAAGGAGCAGGTAAAATCGATCTTCCAAAAGAAGGAATCGATTATGGATTAAAAGTAGCTATTGTTAGTACCTCTAAAGGGCAAGCAGGTAAAGATTTAGCTGACTTAAATGGAATAACTATTCCAGTTAAAATTACTGGTACCTTTGCTCAACCTAAACCAACGGTTGATCTCGCTAGTATTCTAAAAGAAAAAGCGACAGCAGAAGCAAAAGCAAAAATTGCTGATAAATTACAAGACAAATTGGGTGGTGACCTAGGTGGATTGTTAGGAGGAGCATTAGATAGTAAAGAAGCTCCTACCGAGCAACAGAATAGTACCGAATCAGCACCTACAAAGTCAGCAGAAGATGAAGCTAAGGAAGCATTAAAAAGCAAACTTAAAAGCTTCTTCTAAGTTATTAAATTAAATCTAAGCCGCTGAAAGCTATTCTCTTTGAGCGGCTTTTACTCAAAGAACCTATGACATTTAGCGATCAATTATTAAACTGGTTTGATAAGCATGGTCGTAAAGATCTGCCTTGGCAACAAAATGTAACTCCCTACAGGGTCTGGTTATCAGAAATTATGTTACAGCAGACACAGGTTAAAACCGTAATTCCCTATTTTGAACGGTTTACCCAACGATACCCTGATATAAACTCGCTTGCAGTAGCTCCCACAGATGATGTGCTAGCCCTATGGACTGGTCTGGGATACTACGCTAGGGCAAGAAATTTGCACAAAGCAGCTCAAACGATAAAAACCAAACACAATGGTCAGATGCCAAAGAAGATAGAGCAACTGATAGCTTTACCAGGAATAGGTCGTTCAACAGCTGGCGCCATTATGGCTTTAGCACATAATCAAAGAGCACCTATTCTCGATGGAAATGTAAAACGAGTACTGGCTAGGTACTATCAAGTAGAAGGCTGGCCAGGTAAAAAGCCAGTTGAAAATAAATTATGGACACTTGCTGAACAGTTACTGCCAGAACATCGTATCGCACACTACATTCAAGCCCAGATGGACTTAGGTGCAACACTCTGTACGCGTACTAAACCTAGCTGTGAACAATGCCCGCTAAAAGACAATTGCCAGGCATTTTTGCATGATTTTCCGCAAAACTATCCACACTCAAAACCAAAGAAAATTATTCCCATTAAAGAAACTTATTGGTTAGTCATGCAATCTCAATCAGGAAAAGTACTGCTTGAACGACGGCCTCCGTCAGGTATCTGGGGTGGTTTATGGTCATTTCCTGAGGTCGAATCACCTACTGAAATTAGTGATATTTGCACTGAAAAATTCAACCTAAATATAGCTACAGTGTCCATAAAGCCTAGCTTTAAGCATGTATTTAGTCACTTCAAATTATCCATACACCCTCACCTTATCGAAGGCACTATTACTCCCATGCAGATTAACGAGAATAATAACGGTCAATGGTATAAAATAAGCGAAGCATTACTGCTCGGGTTACCCGCGCCAGTAAAGTATTTTTTACATTCATTACAGTAATTCGAGGAACTAATGGCAAATCGTGTTCATTGTGTTAAACTTCAGGTAGAAGCTGATGGGTTGGATTTTCCACCCTATCCTGGTGAGCTTGGCGTAAAGATCTATGGGTCAGTCTCGAAAGAGGCATGGCAAATGTGGTTGGGCCAACAAACAATGTTAATCAATGAAAATCGATTATCGTTGGCTGACCCGAAATCACAGCAGTTTCTTAAAGAAGAATTAGAAAAATTTTTCTTTGGCGAAGGCTCTGCTCCACCAGCAGATTTTGTAG
>CALCCU010000101.1 GCA_937900515.1 uncultured Gammaproteobacteria bacterium
CCAACAATACCCATGATCGGGTCCATCCATACCCAGCCGAGAGCCTTACCGGCGGCTAAAGCGATAATAGCTAATAGCGATGTCAGAGCATCTGCTAATACGTGTAAATATGCAGCCCTCAGGTTGTGATCATGGTGCATTTTATTCGAAGCGTGTTCATGACCATCATGATTGTGTTTATCTTGTAACAAGAAAGCACTTACAATGTTTACGATTAGGCCTATGGCTGCCACAACAATAGCTTCATTAAAATGGATCGGTAGAGGATTAATCAAACGCTTTATGGACTCAGCTCCCATGAGCAGTGCAATAACAGCTAAAACCGACGCACTTGCAAAACCGCCAAGTACTCCGACTTTTCCGGTACCAAAACTATAATCAGGGTTATCGGAATGGCGGCGAGCGTAGTAATAGGCAATTACTGTGATGCCCAATGCAACTGCATGTGTCCCCATGTGCCAGCCATCAGCTAGCAACGCCATTGAGCCATATAAATAACCAGCAGAAATCTCAATTACCATCATGAAAAGAGTTAACAGTATAACTCTTTTGGTATTCCGCTCTCCGTGAGTGTCATCATTATTAAAGCGGTGACTATGTTGCCATTCATTAAGACTATGAATATGCATTTTAATTCCGTTATTTTCAAGTTTGTTAAAGGTAGATCTCGCATTCACATTCAATTCGGAGCGATAGACCTCATACATACGACGGCCACCTTCCATGGATGGAACAGGACATGCATTAAATCAATCATTGAAGGTCAAGCTGAAACGGGGCTGTCTGATGCCAGCCCCTAACATATAAACCAGCTTTGTTGCCGTGCCTATCTTGTGGTCGTAATCTCCACATCATTGTTGAAGTTTGTTAACAAATTCAGGTGTGATCGGTTATCCATGCCGGGTCTTATTGGAATGACCTCGCCACCGTGCTCAAAGGCGAAAGCTCTTAGAGCCTTGATCTGTATGAACCAGCCAAAACAAACCATATCAACCGCGTTTGGTTCCCGGTCCTGCAATTGACCTGCATTCGCCTTGTCACACTCCGGCGAAACATCGTTGGCCCGAGGATCGTTGCTGGTGGTCGTAATCCAGTGAAAATGAGTAAAACTTCCTGGCTGGGGAATGACCATTCCCTCTGCAAGGGCGTTATCCTCCTCCGCACGGTTAACCAGCCAGAGCGGGTGGTCGTTACCGTTAACGCCGCTGTGGGAGACAAACTTGGCCGCACCCGGGACGCCACGCATCTCCCAGCCGGTTACGCAGTCGACGGTGATCCCGCAGCGCTCATCAAAACTGCCGTCGTCTGCCAAACCACGCGGATGGCGGGCGACCGGCAGACCGGAAACGGGGTCCGGTTCTTCGTCGGGAAAAATGATATAGAACTTGCCGAACAGGTTGTCTGGAATTCCCGTATCATTATTTGTCTTCAGGTTGGTTTCCTGATGTGTGTCGATATGGTTTCCAAACAGAAAATCAAACGGTCCATCATGAAGGCCATTGCCTGCCTGAACCAACGAACCAGTAAACATCAACATCAGTGTCGCGATACCGATAATAAAACTGACAGATTTCATTTTATGGTAGTTACCTCCTTATTTTATGGTCATTGAGTGGCGCCTAATCAGTTTGAATGAGCCTTCAAGTTACTTGTCACCCATAGTCATGCAATGGCGATTTTTGCACTCGTCATAGACCAAAGTATAGAGGCTTGAGCGAAAAAATATTCGATAGCGTTACCACAAATTCACTTGCACCTAACCAATATCTGCCCTATTTAACCGATTTCCATCGCTATTTAACTGATATGCTATCTGAGAACACGATTGGTGATTTAAGCAAGGTGCGTATTTTGATTTGTTCATATGTTTACGCCATATTACTATGCCCACATGACATGTATCATTGCTCTTATAATCCATTCATAGTGTCACTTTGTGGCATATTGTCAAGCACTTTTCAGTAAAAAAATTATTTTAAGAGATGGCTGAAAAATTCTGCAAAAATATTATTCAGCTATAGGAAAGGAGTGACAAAAGAGATGTAGCACTTTAGGTATGATTTGAAAATGAGATCTATTTCAGATATTGCTATTTGCTAATTCGAAACGTCATTTGAGTCTTTGCTAAATGTCATAGCTCTTGTCATTATCTATAATTAATAATTATTTCAGATAGCTAAATGATATCAAAACGGTTTTCAAATTTATTATCCGGTTTGAAGTTCATATTCAACCATTTTTTTAAATTCAAAATTTTATAAGCACCCGAACAGGGCGTTGATTGTCGCAGTGTGTGAATTACACTTTCAAATCAGCCAAAAATTGAACCACTATTTTGTAGATTTGCTGAACAAACCCATGATTTCTTGAAATTGTATATTTCTCCTGTCTAATCCACATTCTGCCGAAATTTTACATATCGTGCCTCAATCGAATCCGTTGTATTGACTGAATTTATTAAATATTTGTTCAGATAACATAAAACCGGTAAGCTTATTTTCGCGATAAATCGAAATTTTTCCTGGGCGCCTTGAATTTTGCACGCGGTTTATAGCCAGATTTCAAGGTAGGATTAAAATAGTGGATTCGGGCTGGCTAAACCGATGGCTCCGTGTAAGATATGCTTTGGGTATCTTTAACGTTAAGCCATTGTCTTTATTGTAGATTTATAGCAGAAACACCGGAGACCTGCAAGCATTTCCGAGTTAAACATGCTAATCTCTTCTCAAGATGAGTGGGATTAGTATAGCCCTTCAAGAAATAGCCATGTTATCTTACTCATGTTCCAAGTTTATTTTTTGTATCATTATCTATCTTTCCAGTAGGGGGCAGATCATTATCTTTTTGAAACTTCTTGATCGCTTTCTTAGTCATTCTCCCCATAATACCGTCTGCTGGTCCAGGTTCATAACCTAGTTCTGTCAATCGTTTTTGGATTTTATATATATCATCTTCGTTAGAAATATTGGGAACAACCTCTTCACTCCCACTTTCCGGCTTTCCAATTCCGCTAAGCTCGTTTTTGACGTAGTTTACACTTTCACAACTCCACAAGCTCAGGCCAAAGAAAAACAACGATAAAAAAATAGCGACTTTCCCCATGATTAACCCTCTTTTACAGTGGCATTGACAGGTTTTCGTGCCATAATAGAAATATAAATAAACTTTTTTATACCTAATTTGATTTCATGAGTTAGTTGGTATGGGCAAAACCCTCGGTTCAAAATTTTAGAACGCAAGAAATTTACCAAACCAACTGAAATTATTTTCCTAAATTTTACGAATAGTTGAATGAACTGTTAAAAAAGAAAATC
>CALCCU010000102.1 GCA_937900515.1 uncultured Gammaproteobacteria bacterium
AAGAATTAGGGCTATCAGGGTAGGATTACGTAGTAAACTAGAACGCTATTCACTTGAGCCAAAAGAGCAAGAAGTGGTGCGATTACCGTCAAGAACAAAGTTGAACTAAGGCAATTTATTGCTTATGGCAAATAAACCATCAGACTCACAATTGTTGCATGAAACGGATGGTTTTGATTTAAGTTTAAATCGACCCGATGATAAGGCTTGGATTGAAGTTATCCAGCATATGGATGCGATCTATGCCGACCTGGTACGCTCTCAAGTAGAACTTGAAAATAAAAATACTGAGTTAGAAGAAGCCCACCAGTTCATCGAAAGTATCTTGTCGACCATGCACAATATTCTTGTCGTGACAGATACTGCCAGTCGGATACAACGAGTTAATTTAGCTTTTGAAAAATTAACAGGTAAAACAAATCTTGAGCTTAAAAACCAGCCCTTAAAAACCTTGTTTGTTAAATCAACCGCCGATTCAGAATTGTCACACACCTTAATAGAGCACATTCGTACTGGCACCTTAACCGATTGTGAAATTGATATCGCTAGCATTCAAGGTGAAAAAGTACCAATGGCAATCACCTGTAAAGCTCATTATGACCATACAGGTAAATTAATTGGATCTGTTTTAACAGGACGACCATTAGGCGAAATACGAAAAGCGTATTTAAAACTGAAAGAAACTCACGATAAGCTCAAAATGGCTCAGCAACAATTAATTCAATCAGAAAAAATGGCATCGTTAGGTCAACTAGTCGCAGGTGTGGCACATGAACTTAACAACCCGATCAGCTTCGTTTTCGGCAATATGTATGCCCTCCAGCGCTATGAAAAAAACTTTAGACTCTACCTTGAAGCCGTCCATCAAAATATCAGTACAGAAGAACGTGATAAATTGAGAGTCAAACTTAAAATTGATTATGCCCTCAAGGATATTCCTTCATTACTCGAAGCATCTCTTGAAGGAGCTGAACGCGTTAAAAATATCGTACAAGAACTACGCCGGTTCGCTACTCCGGGTAATAATAAACATGTCAATGTTGATCTGGTTAGTCTTGTTAAAAGCTCCATTCATTGGATTAGCCATTCAGCAAATCTCAATGCCAAACTTATAACTGATTTGCCAGATGAACTAATAATCAAAACGAATGAAGGCTATGTTCATCAAATATTGATTAATTTGCTGCAGAATGCGATCGATGCAGTGGAACATATCGACGAGGCAGAAATTATAGTTGCTCTTCGCACTTCCTCTGATGAAGTATACCTCTCGGTACGTGATAATGGTCCAGGTATTACGCCCAAAGATATTTTATCGGTGTTTGATCCATTTTTTACCACAAAGCCCGTTGGCAAAGGCACTGGACTTGGCTTATCGATCAGTTATGGTCTTGCTACAGAACAATGTCATGGTAGTTTAAGTGTTGAAAATAATAGTGATGGTGGTGCTATGTTTACATTGACGTTGCCAAATGTTTAACGTGCTATGGTTACAATCAGGTGGCTGTGGCGGCTGTAGTATGTCGTTACTGAATGCAGAATCCCCAGATGTCATGACGTGCTTTAAAAGTACTGACATTAATCTGCTATGGCATCCTTCCCTGAGTGAAGCTTCAAGTGATGAATTTATAGCGTTACTCGCAGATATACTTAATGGAAACATTCATTTACATGCGCTGTGCTTAGAAGGTTCAGTGATGACAGGGCCTAATGGTACAGGCCTATTTCATGTCCTTGGCGGTACGCGCAAGCCCATGATGTCATGGCTTAGTGAGCTAGCGGAAAAAGCAGATTACACACTCGCAATTGGATCGTGCGCCGCATTTGGTGGGATCACGGCTGCAGGCAACAATCCATCTGATGCATGCGGACTTCAGTATGATAACGCCATACTAGGCGGCTTATTAGGAGCACAATGGCGGTCAATCAAAGGTTTCCCCGTCATTAATGTGGCTGGATGTCCTACTCATCCAGACTGGGTCACAAATGTTTTAATGCAATTAGCTTTGGATGATTTACAGCTCTCAGAGCTAGACGAGCTTAATCGTCCTCGTGCTTACACAAACCAACTTGTCCATCATGGATGCTCCAGAAATGAATATTATGAATATAAAGCAAGTGCTGAAGTATTAGGTGATATAGGTTGCATGATGGAACATAAAGGCTGTTTAGGCACTCAAGCACGTGCAGATTGCAATATCCGACCATGGAATGGTTCGGGCTCATGTTTAAAAGGTGGCTATCCTTGCATCAATTGTACAGCGCCAGAATTTGAACAACCTAGATTAAACTTCACTGAAACACCCAAAATAGCTGGCATTCCGGTAGGACTGCCTACTGATATGCCGAAAGCATGGTTCGTGGCTCTTGCATCGCTTTCAAAAGCAGCTACACCAAAACGAATTAGACAAAATGCAACTGCAAAACATATCATCTCTCCTCCGGGCAAACCCAAGGATATGAAATGACACGTAAAATAATAGGTCCTTTTAACCGAGTTGAAGGGGATCTAGAAGTGGAAGTAGAAATTACCGAGGGAAAGGTGTCGAAAGCCTGGGTGAATTCGCCCTTATATCGTGGTTTTGAGCAAATAATGCAGGGTAAACCACCGTTAGATGCCTTAGTTTATACCCCTCGAATTTGCGGGATCTGTTCCGTTGCACAATCACTTGCATCAGCAAATGCTCTGGCTGATGCCCAAGGTATTCGTCCGGAATTAAATGGTCAGTTAGTCAGTAACCTAATCTTAGCTTGTGAAAATGTCGCCGATCATTTGACTCATTTCTACTTATTTTTTATGCCAGACTTTGCTCGTGATACATACCAAAACAAACACTGGTATAAGCATGTTGAACCCAGATTTAAAGCTCAGATCGGTTCAGCTGCCAACACCATGCTGAAAGCCCGAGCAGAGTTTATGCATATAACGGGGATTTTAGCTGGGAAATGGCCCCATACTCTCAGCATTCAACCAGGTGGTACCACAACTTCACCAAGTGCATCTGACAGAGTGAAATTACTTGCAATATTGACGAGTTTTCGACAGTTTCTTGAACAAAATTTGTTTGGAGACTCATTGGAAACAGTAACTCAGCTGGAATCAGAAGAGGAGCTCCGATACTGGGCTAGAACCCATACTCAAAGTGATTTTTCTCAGTTTTTACTTCTTGCTGAAGATTTAAAATTAGATCAGCTAGGTAAAATAAAAGCACACTTTATGAGTTATGGGGCTTACCAGTTCGAAGACAACAGTTTTTTCCCATCCGGTATTTTTAGTAGTAAACAGGGGACAGAAGTAGCTCCCTTAAATTCATCACTTATTCTTGAAGATATCAGTCACAGCTGGATGTTAGCTCAAAATAATACCGCTCATCCATTCGATGGTTCGACCTTGCCCGACAGTAATCAAGATAATGGTTACAGCTGGTGCAAGGCCCCTCGTTATGATGGCCATATCATTGAGGTAGGCGCGATTGCCAGACAAACTATCTCTGGTTCCAAGCTGTTTAAGGATCTTGTTTTTACTGGTCAAAGCAATGTCTATAATCGAATTGTGGCAAGAGTTATTGAAATCGCAAGGCTAGTCCCTGAAATGGAACAATGGTGTAAACAAATCAATATCTCAGAACCATTCTGTAAACAAGCCTCTATGCCTGATAATGCCCAAGGACAAGGCTTGATAGAAGCTGCTAGAGGAAGCCTCGGTCACTGGATTCGAATTGAGGACGGCAAAATTTTAAATTATCAAATTATTGCACCGACAACATGGAATTTTTCTCCTCGCGATAAAGACTCGACGCCAGGGGCATTGGAACAAGCATTACTAAATACACCAATTGGTAAGGATGGAAAAGACTCCGTTTCAATTCAACACATAGTTCGCTCATTAATATAGCAATAGCGTTCTATCATATCGATATCTTTTGCCATTAAAGCAAAAGGTTTATACGGTCGTGATTTCCTCTGTCTTAAGGTGTTAACCGCGTTGTCATCGCATGCATTTACGGCTAAATGAAAGCCCCCAATTCCTTTTATCGCTACAATGGCATGAGACTTTAGATAGTGAACTGCTGAACCAATTACATCCCTACTGGTAAGTTTCTTTCCAGTGTTGTCAGTAATATATAATTGAGGTCCACATTTGGGACAGGCGTTAGGCTGGGCATGAAAGCGACGATTATCTGGGGAGTTATATTCTTGTTCACATTGCTCACATAGATTAAATTTTGCCATACTGGTATGGCTGCGATCGTAGGGGATTGCCTTTATAATACTAATTCGTGGGCCGCAATGGGTACAGTTAGAGAATGGGTAGCGATAACGTCGATTACTTGGATCTAGAACTTCATCTAAACATTGTTTACAGGTCGCCGCATCTGCGGTTACACCCGTATGGATATATGTCTTGTTTGACTCAATGATATCGAAGCTATCGGCGGTGTGTGCTGGTGTAGTTTGAAGGCGACGCGTGATGTTATCTATGCGTGATAAAACGGGCTTTTCATCAAGCAATGTTTTGAGAAAGTCATCAATCGATTCTTTGCGGCCAAGTACATTTATAAGTACTCCATTACCATTGTTGCAAACCGAACCCGTTAAATTGAAACGCTGGGCTATATGCCAAACTGTCGGGCGAAATCCAACGCCTTGAACAATACCATTAACAAGGCTTTGTTCAGCCTGAATATTCATACGGTAGCAACCTCATACATCATTGAATAGAGACTCCACTAAATCAGTATGT
>CALCCU010000103.1 GCA_937900515.1 uncultured Gammaproteobacteria bacterium
TACATTGTTACTTCAAAGCCGAAACGCATGTCTGAATATTCTGGTTTAGTCCACATAATATGTTCTCCTAAGTTATTAGATATTGTTAGCGGGCCTTTTCCTCTAACGTTGAATATCACTATACGCCTATGTTTTTCATAATATTAGAGGAAAAAGCTCAAGCTTTCTCAGGATTTTCCTTGTCGACGACCTAGGCGTCCAATATCCCCGTACGAATAGCGAGTCTAGCCAGCTCTGCTGAGTTTGATACATCTAGCTTTTGCTTAATGCTTGTATGATGTGTGCCAACAGTTTTAGGGCTAAGGTTTAGAATATCAGCTATCTCATTCACCGTTTTTCCTTCAGCTAATAAACGAAATACTTCAAACTCACGTTGACTTAATGCATCAATCACATTTTCGGAGCCCGTTAATTTCTGTACGGCAATTTGTTGTGCAATTGCAGGATCAATACACATTTTACCTTGTGCGACTTGCCCTACCGCTTTAATCATTTCTTCTGGCGCGCTTCGTTTTGGCATAAAACCCTTGGCACCTGCTTGCAAAGCCCGGGTAGTAAAAACACTATCTTCATGAACACTCAATACCAAAATTTTAGCATCAGGATAACGAGTTATAATTCGTTCTATAGCACCAATACCACCAATACCTGGCATTGATATATCCATCACAACTACATCAGGGTGTACTTTACTATATTCTTGAACCGCTAACTCTCCACTTCCTGCTTCCGCTACAACCGAAAACTCTTCACCATCTTCTAATAAGCGACGAAAACCAGCACGAACCAAGTCATGATCATCAACTAATAATACTGTTGTTTTATTCATTTATTCTTCCCCTATAGGTAAAGTGATGTGGATTTTCACACCATTACCTAATGTGCTGGTTAATTCAAAAGTACCATTCAAACTATGAGCGCGCTCTCGCATACCTAATAAACCAAAATCGACATCAGAGTGAAAGTCTTGTACTTCCATGCCTTTACCATTATCAGTAATATCGATAATCAATTCTTGTTTAAGTGTCGACATGTTAAAAGTATTATCCAAAGTGATCGCTATCTCAGTAGCATCAGCATGCCTAACTGCATTCGTAATAGATTCTTGAATAATTCGAAACACCGTCATATTGATAGATTCATTCAAATTATCTAAGGCTCCCGACACACTGAGCTTAAAATTAATATCTGTCTGTCTTTGTTGCCATGCTGAAATACTTTCTTCCAGTGTAGGAATCAACCCAAGATCATCCAATGGACTCGGGCGTAACCGCGTAATCATATTATGCACTACATCATAGATATGACTGGCTACATCAATAATAGCTTGAGCACTAGTGAAGGCTTTAGGTTCAGAGATTTCAGTACGGTTTCTAATTAATACTGCATCAGTTTTAATTGCCGTTAAACACTGTCCCAACTCATCATGTAATTCACGTGCGAGATGCCGCCTCTCTTCCTCCTGTACATCTGACATATGTTGCGCCAATAGTCGTGTCTCACGAAGTTGGCTTTCAGCAGCTTCCGCCTGTTTCAACTCAGTAATATCTCTAAATGTACAAATGACACCTCTCACAACCATTTCGGCATCAAGCAATGGAACCGCGGAGAATAATAGCGAAATAATAGTGCCATTAGAGTCAGATAAACTGACCTCCATATTTTCAACTGTCTCGCACTTCTCTAACGTTTGCGTGATTCGCTCATGATTTTCGTGAAAACCGAGCGTTGAAAGCTGCTCACCAAGCAACATAGGTGTTCTGCTGCGGAATAAATCTTCAGCGGCAGGATTACAAAATGTAATATGACCTGAATGGTCCAGAGATAAAATTGCATCACCAGATTGTTTAACTAATACAGCCAGACGACGGTTTTCTTCAATACTCAGTTCAAGCGCCTGCCCCATACGGTTAAATGTCTGGCTAATCTGGTCCATTTCGACTAATGAGAAACGCGGTAAACGCAGATGTAAATCACCGCGCTCAAAACCTGACAAGGCATCTAAGAGTCGTTCAAGAGGTTTTAATATCCAGCCCACCCCCCAATACAAATAAAGACCGACAAATATAAAAATCGCTGCGCCTAAAGCAAGAATGCCTCGGATATCAAGCCATCGCTCGTTGATTTCTTGTAATGGTGCAGCATAAATGACCATATGCCCCTGTCCAAAACGTTTTGTTAATGGCGTCACTTTCGGCAACAAGATATCAATAAACCATTTAGGAGGAGTCGTATCCTCAACCGCCCTAGGCTCACCTTCAAATAATAGTCCATCTTCATTAAATAAAAGAATATGTAGGCTACGAATTTCACTGAGTGCAGACACTAAGTCATGAAGATGTTTATACATTCCCCCTTCACGGCTCAAAGGAACCCCTGACAATGAAACAGTGATTAATTGTGCCGCCGCATTCATGGTTTCTTCCATGTCGGCTTTTACTGAATGGCGTGCATTTGAAATTAACATACCTGTGCCAGCAAAAATCGATGTCAATAACAATACCGCAAAGAACAGGGTAACTTTAATTCGTAAACTCATATAACAGTCGTATCCACCGATCCTTTCGCGCCGACATTATCTACCCAGCGAATACGGATTCGATCGCCAATGGCTCCTCCCACCAACTGAAAAGAAAAATAAGGATTCTTTGCTGTAGCCGTTCCACATTTGATGGTCAGCACTTCCTCCTCATTACGCCAACAACGAATATCCTGAATAAACTGAGCAGGAATCAATTCATCAGCATCATTTTTAGCTCGCCCCGTATGCATCGGGTGAGATAATAAAACTCTCACAGTAGTATCGTCGCCTTTAATTTTTGCTCGAAGTCTATCCTTTGATGCTAACCCCATTAGCCACACCCTCCAATATCAACCTCAACAAAACGGCTGGTTTTATATAGCTTTCCATTAGCCCTAATAATGGCAATTACCTGCGAATCTTCACGGATTTTAATCATACTTTTAAAGGGCAACCTAACCGCAGGCGTAATATCTAAACTCATTGCTAATGGAAAAGGATTTTTCTCTACTAATACAGCGATTCGCTCAATGTTTGCTATATTACTCAGAATTTGAATAGGTACCGAAGCCCCATTGACAGCATAACTAGGCGGTGTTCCCACCTTAAAGCTAACAGCCGAATCTTCGGCTACCTCAGCTTGCCCCAGTAATGTGAGCAAGGCATCTTCCACTGTTTCAGCATTAAAGGCATCTTTAGGCCAATGCGCTAATAGTTGCTTGGGCAATAACAAGCCACTCGCAGCTACCATCGCCAATGTTGACGCTGAAATAGCCCCTTTTAATACCTGTCGACGTTGTTGATCAGTTTCACTTGTCATTACAACTTTTCCACTTTATCTATTGTTGTTTCAACTTCTCGTAATCGAGCACTAATTTTCGCTAATTGAAACTCGTCGCCTCTCGCTAACTCCGCTGCAATACGTAATTGCTCGGCAGCTAGGTTTAAACGACCAGAATGATAATAATACTCTGCTAGCCAACTATGAGACTCACTTTTTTCACCCATCTCTCCTTTTGCTTGTGCTAACAGCTTATATAATCGTCGTGAATACTGTCCTAGTTCTAACTGTGTCAGTAGAAGATCCGCTGCTTGCTTAGGTAGGTTAGCAAGAAGCAGTGCATCCACTTGATTAAGTGTTAATGCCTGATCATCAGGGTATATTTTTTGAGCTTGCTCATAGATTGCAAGACCTGTCGATAATCGCCCAACAGCAATTTCTATTTTTGCTAAGGCTAACCGATAACTTAATCTATCTACATCATTGTCAATTAAAGCCTGTATCACTTGTCTTGCCTTAGTGAATTGACCCGCTTCAACTAAAGCCAGACTATAGCCATATTGGGTTGCAGTCTCATTTAGGCTTCCGCCTGTTTTAATTGCACTTTCGTAATAACGAACAAGTTTATTAGCATCGCTTGCAGCAAGTACTCGCAATTTTTCACGTATTAAATAAAACTGCAAGGAATCACTGACTTGTCGTTTTAAGGGGTAAGTTACTGCCCGTCCACGTGCTTCGGCAATCCGCGATGTTGTAACTGGGTGAGTTCTTAAAAACTCAGGTACAGCGCCCGTGTCATAAAAACGGCTTGATTGTTGTAGCCGCTCAAAAAAAGTAGGCATTGCCATTGCATCAAAACCTGAACGAACTAAATTCTGCATACCTAAATTATCAGCTTCAGCCTCATTGCTTCGAGTAAAGTCTAATTGAGACTGTACTCCGCCCGCTTGCACAGCCATAAGGGCAGCAGCACCGGCATTAGGATCGGCCGCACCAAGTAATGCTGCAGCAATCATCGCTACAGTCATTGGTATACTTCTTTGTTTCGATTTTTCAAAACTACGAAGCAAATGGCGCTGGGTAACATGAGCAATTTCATGTGCTAATACAGAGGCCACTTCATCTTCACTTTTGCTGGTCAAGATCAAGCCACTGTGCATACCAATAAAGCCACCAGGAGCAGCAAAAGCATTTACAGAAGGATTGGGAACCATAAAGAAGAGAAATGGTAATTGAGGTGAGTCACTATGGGTAACTAGGCGGTTGCCAAGAGATTGAATATAACTATTTATTTCAGGATCATCGATCAAATCAATCGACTGCTGAAGGCGCAAATAAAAGCCTAATCCTATTTGATATTCCTGCTGTGGAGAAATTAACGCTCCGGCACTATCACCAATTTCAGGTAAAGCGATGTCTTTTGCTTGTACTGTCGACAAAGACAAGGCGAGCACTATCATGGCAATTTTTAGATTAAATATTTTCATATCACACAATAGACTATGAACACTCGGCGAGGTTCCTACAAGACAAAAAAGCTATTTCCCTTTATTATCATTCATTATATAGCACCTTATTCAGGGAAATAACCATGTCTCAATTTGATGTTGAACTTGATACTTCAGG
Source organism: uncultured Gammaproteobacteria bacterium (assembly GCA_937900515.1). Taxonomy (GTDB): domain Bacteria; phylum Pseudomonadota; class Gammaproteobacteria; order Nitrosococcales; family Methylophagaceae. The sequence continues at coordinate 4,929 of CALCCU010000103.1, forward strand.
ATTAAACTGTCCGCTACCAGTATTAAAAGCACGAAAAGCATTGTCAGGAATGGAAGCTGGTCAACGCCTTCGCCTAATCGTAACAGATGAAGGTGCAACTAAAGATATTCCGGCATTCTCAAAAATGACAGGCAACCCACTCATTGAAACGAGTGAATCAGGTGGCAAGTTATACTTTATTCTAGAGAAAGGAGCGTAATAGTATGGCTAAGAAGCTTGCTATTATTGCCAGTAAAGGGACGTTAGATGGAGCCTACCCTCCTTTTCTACTCGCTTCCACAGCAGTAGCTACTCGCTTCCACAGCAATAGCAATGGGGTTTGAAGTGAAAATATTTTTCACTTTCTATGGACTGCAGTTACTCAATAAAAACCTGAACTTAAAAGTATCACCACTTGGCAACCCTGCTATGCCAATGCCCGTTCCTGTGCCAAGCATAGTCCAAATTATTCCAGGTCTTGAATGGTTTGCTACCTGGATGATGAAACGTAAGATCAAACAAAAAGGTGTGGCGAGTGTAGAAGAATTACGCGAAATTTGTGTTGAATCAGGCGTTGATCTTATCGCCTGTCAAATGACAGTTGATCTGTTTGATTTTGATAAAAAAGACTTTATTGAAGGCATTAGCTCTGGCGGTGCAGCCACTTTTTTAGAATTCTCTAGCGAAGCTGATGTCACCTTATACATCTAGATTAAAGACTAATTACCTACCCTTAAAAATCCATTTTTATAAAATGACTATCTCTAGATTTGACTGACGATGCTGCTTGCTCATCATCCTCAAATGGAATCATAGCATGCTGTTGATAACGGGCCTTATTGTTCGGCTGATACACATAACGGATGACACTAAACATCACATAAAAAAAAGCAATCGTTGAAACTAATAAAAGCCAAGTATAAAAGCTCCAATTAGCAGAATAGATCAGAAACAATAGACTTTTCATATTACACCTCCATATAAAATTGGATACAGATATGAATCTAACGTTTAGCTCTCAAGATACTCCGCTCTATAGCCTATAGCAAATAATTCAAAACTTAAGACATGGTGCATTTACATTGATATCGTTTCTTGTAAATCACTATAAGAAATAACTTTGTTCTTACCGCTTTGCTTCGCTCTATACATGGCCTTATCTGCATAGTTAACCATAGTGCTGAACTCACTCATTTCTGGGCTGTATACTACATAACCAATTGAAGCCGTAATGTTAAGTGTGACCATGCTTTTCGTAACATAATGAGTATTTTCAATAGTATGAAGGATCTTCTCAGCTAGAACATTTGTACTTATTTCAGAGCAATCATTTAGGATGACAAGAAATTCTTCACCTCCCCACCGAAAAAAAACATCTGATTTCCGTAGACTATCCCCAATACTCTTTGTGATAACTTTTAGTACTTCATCCCCCTCAGAGTGACCATGTCTATCATTAATTACTTTAAAATCATCTATATCAATCATAAGAACAGCAATAGGCACTAAACTACGTTTAGCCTGCTCTATAGATAGATCCCCCATACTATTAGCCATAAACCGGTTGTAACAACCAGTTAATTGATCCGTAACAGACATCTTGAGAATTTTACGCTCATAACCTCTACGAACAGAATCCAATTTTTCGTGCTCCCTTGACACATAGAAGCAGACAAAACTTAGCCCCCATGTAATGATAGTTGTATACAGAGCAAAGGGATAAGCATGATTAATTTGAGAAACATAAATGATCATACTACCCAGAAATATTGGAAGAACAATCGCTAACAGAGCATGTACTCTGGATATATTGCCTATCTTGGAGCTAAGAAATAGGCTTTTTAGAAAGCTGTAATGAGACCAATACAAAGCGCTCATAATTGATATTGGCAACATGAGTGACACCGTCATCAGAGACATCGCACCATAGATTTGTTTTTGCTCATAGACATAACCAACTAAACTGCCAAAAACAATTAAAGGGACAACAGAACAGATGAAGAATGAAAATAGTGGATATTTATGCCGTAATAGATGAGCTAATGATAAAGCAACAAAAGACAAAGCTGTGTTAGCTCCAACTGCATGACTCAATCCCTTCGCAATTGCTAGCTCAGTAACCTCATGGAAAGGAGTAAGCAGAGAAATAATATTAATATTCAATAATATCTCAACTAAACTGAGGCTACCTATAATGCCTACAGAACTAAACAAGATACGCGCAATATTAGGAGTTCTATTAATTTTATCCAGTAAAATGCCCGAAACTAATAGAAACATAGCGATGATGGTTAATTCATGTGTTGCAGGACCATTTTTGACTGGCCTGTAAAGATCCTCAATATCAAACAGATAACCTGAATAAATTACAAGCAGAATTATTAACAGTAAATATCCAATATAAGAACAAACTGAATGAGCAATACGAATGTTACCCAAACAGATGTTTGAGTCCAGTCCGCCAATAACCTCACCATTATCAAGTTTGTTCATGTTAAGCACCCTAACCGAGTTAACATAGAATTACACTTAGAGTAGTATTTTTAAGCTAGAAATGGAAATTTTTTTACTCATAGAACACATTAAATAAAACAATCGTAAGCAAGCAAACAGCCAAGCCAGTTACCAAAAGATTTCCTGAATAGAATCAAACAGTTAAGGTAATGAAGTTTAAAATCAATTGTCAAGCCAGCTGCCAAAAGCATTCCTGAATAAAATCAAATAGTTAAGGTAATGAAGTTTAAAATCAATTGAAATGGTGCCCCCGGCGCGATTCGAACGCACGACCTTCCCCTTAGGAGGGGGACGCTCTATCCAGCTGAGCTACGGAGGCAATGGCTGGGCATTATAACAGGCCGTTCCACTTGCATCGAACTTGATTCACTTGCAACCGGCAGCTGAGCGGCGA
>CALCCU010000104.1 GCA_937900515.1 uncultured Gammaproteobacteria bacterium
ACCAGCCAACTTCCTATTAAGGTGTAATTATTACCAAACTTGGGCAGCATATGGGCTTCTTGGAAGATAAAATCCTTCATGCTCATAGAACTCTCCTTTTAGCGCTTTTGACGGTACGCGTAGGTATCCCTGAAACGCGATAGTAAGTACTCACCAGCTGAGATTGCCTCATACTTAGGAGGGGAAGTTTGATCGCTGCAGCCATCTAAACAATAGATATTGGTATCAAAATTTGGTTCCACAAAAAAGGGAGAGGCATAACGATCATTTTGTGCCTGATTAACCACTCGGTGAGGCGTTGAGGTGTATCGGTCATTACTCCAACGCGCCATCATATCGCCAATGTTAATCACAAAGGTATCAGGTATGGGCGTTGCATCAATCCAGTCTCCTTGACGGTTCTGGACCTGCAAACCTCCCACTTCATCTTGGTACAGAATCGTAATACAGCCGTAATCTGTATGCGCTCCAGCACCAATTTGATTGTCCTGCGACAAAGCAGAAGCCGGGGGATAATGAATAAAACGCAGCACACTAATAGGGTGCGTAAAACGGCTGTCAAAATAATCAGGCGCTATACCTAACGCTACGGCAATCCCCTTAAGAATCGTTTTTCCCAGCTCGAGCATACGCCAATAATGAGTTTCCATGGTGGCTTGGAAACCATCAATGTCGGGGTAACGGTTAGGACCATGCAGTGGTTTTTCAGCCAATACATCGGGGTCATCGGCTAATAAGTGCCGCCCCATATCAAAAGTTTCTTTACAGTCACCAGGCAACGAGGGGTCTAGTTGTTCGGTTGCAATGGCACCGTAACCCAGATGATGCGCAGACTGAGTAATGTCTATTTTAAGCTTTTCGCCCATTGGTTGAGCAAACAGCTGCTTTGCCATGCCAACAACATCATTCATTGTAGACGTATCAATCGTGTGGCCTTTGACATAAAAAAAGCCTGTACGTTGGCAAGCATGGTCAATGTGTCGCGCAACATCCACCCAATCGCTTGGGTCTTCGCTGTAGAGCGGCGCAATGTCAATGAGAGGAATATCAGCAGTTGATGTTTCAGGTGTCATAACACACCTCCTTTAGTTCGTTAAAAGAGGGAGTTCGGCACATTGGCGGCCGAACCCAGTGTGTTATTTGTTACTAAGGGGCCGCACCACAGCCCCTAGGTGGTTGAGCGATTTATTTAGGAATGTCGCCTTCTACACCTTCAACATACCAGCTCATGCCAGCAATTTCGCCGTGCGGCAGAACATCACCTTCGGCGACAATCAGTTCGCCTGCTTGGTTTTTGATCGGTCCGGCAAACGGATGTAGCGTGCCTGCTTTAATGCCATCAATCAGCGCTTGTGCTTCTAATGCCACGTCATCCGGTACGTTTTCGCTAAAGCCAGGGATAACAATCTCGTCTTCAGCCATGCCGCCCCAATGGTCGGTTGACTTCCACGTGCCATCCATTACTTCTTGAACACGTTTAATGTAGTAAGGATCCCAGTTATCAACCACAGACATCAAATGTGCTTTAGGGCCAAAGCTCGACATATCAGACGCCTGGCCTACAGCATAAGCACCACGACGATCAGCCGCTTGCATGGCAGCTGGTGAGTCGGTGTGTTGCAAAATTACATCCACACCCTGATCCATCATCGCATTTGCTGCATCAGCTTCTTTGCCCGGATCAAACCACGTATTGACCCATACTATTTTCAACTCGGCTTCAGGGTTGTATTTATTCAATGCCAATTGAACGGCATTGATATCACGGATTACCTCAGGAATTGGGAAAGAGGCGATATAACCAATCTTGTTAGATTTGGTCATTTTTGCAGCCACAAAGCCTGCGACATAACGGCCTTCGTAGGTATTGGATACATAGGTACCCATATTTTTGGCCTGCTTATAACCCGTTGCGTGCTCAAAAGTCACTTTAGGGAACTGTTTAGCAACCTTTAGCGTTGGATTCATAAAACCAAACGAGGTCGTGAAAATCAGGTCATTACCTGATTTGGCCAAGTTACGAATGACCCGCTCAGCATCAGCTCCTTCCGGCACGTTCTCAACATAAGTGGTTTCCACTTTATCACCGTAATACGCCTCTACCGCTTTGCGCCCTTGGTCGTGCTGATAACTCCAGCCGTGATCACCTATAGGGCCAACATAGACAAAGCCGACTTTAAATGGTTCTGCCGCTTGCGCTGTTAACGCAGCTGCA
>CALCCU010000105.1 GCA_937900515.1 uncultured Gammaproteobacteria bacterium
GACACTTAGCCCCATCAGAGAACTAAACAGCACGTCCTTCATGAGGTCAATATTAATGACAAGAAGATTAAACTCAAAACAAGTATTGAGTCCAACGTCACCAGGAGAATGCGTTCTACAGACTTTATTAAACTTTCACGTAACCTTATTGAAAATGCAATTAAGTACAGCCCTAAGTCTGGTGTTGTAAAAGTTAGCCTGTCTGGCGCAGATAAATTCATCTTAAAAGTAGAAGATAAGGGAATCGGGATTCCCGCAAAGGATCTCGACAAGCTCGGAGTGAGGTTCTTTAGAGCCAGCAATGTGTCCGAACATGAGGGTTCGGGGCTTGGTTTAGCGATAGTTAGCAAAGTAGTAAATACTTATGGCGGTGATATTGATATCCAATCTACTACTGGTAAGGGCACGAAGGTAACTGTGGAGATTTGAGGCTATACAACTTCTTTACGTGTAGTGAACGCTTGGTTAACAAGCGTTCTTTTACTATTAGTCACGTAATATTTAAAAGAAAGGATTTCATCATGGAATCAAACGGATCAAAAATTGCACTAGGTATAGTAGCTGCAATTCTAGTAGTAGGTGGTGCGTTCTGGATTGCTAATAACAACAGCGATTCTGACGACACTGCAAATAACAACGAATCGTCTCAACAGGAGACACAACAACAGGAGCAAGCAAACATTGTGGAGTTAGCAGCCGCTACTCCAGAGCTCTCAACTCTCGTTGCTGCAGTACAAGCAGCAGGGCTAGTTGATACATTAAGTGGTCCAGGACCATTTACAGTGTTCGCTCCAACGAATCAGGCGTTCGACGCACTGCCGGAAGGAACATTAGACAGTTTGTTGCTTCCTGAAAACGTCGATGACCTAACTTCTATCCTTACCTATCATGTTGTTGCTGGCGAGGCATTTGCTAGCGACCTAAGTGATGGTCAGGTCATTGAGACAGTCAATGGCGAAAGCCTTACTGTGTCTATTACAGGCGGTCAGGTGTTGATTAACGATGCAGTTGTCATCGTTCCCGATGTAACAGCATCCAACGGTGTTGTTCATATCATAGACGCTGTGCTTATTCCCTAACGAATAAGTCTAGTGAAATAAACACGTCCTCTGCGAGGGGGCGTGTTTTTATTTTATTATCATTATCTTGAACTCAGCTTTATGTTCCTTGCGTGCTTCTATAAAAACAATTGATGAAATATAGCGTGACGGCATTAGTCCAGGCAAAACCGTATTGATCAGGATAGACTGCGCTTGTAGGCAAATTCGCAGGATCTACTACGTTATATTTTTCATATACTAGGCCGTCCTGCTCGAATTTGTTATTAACAGTTTTCAACCACTTTCCTGCAATTCTGCGGGCCTCGTTCGCGTATCCGTACTTCTCCAGACCTTCAACGACTATATAGTGTAGTGGTGCCCAGCCGTTTGGTGATGCCCATTGCTTACCAGCGACCGCCTCATCAGTCTTTTTTGTAGTGGCTAGACCGTGGTCGGTTTCGAAAACTGAGAGGTTGTCGACCAATCTTCTGGCTTGATTTTCATCAGCCAGCCCACCCAGCAACGTTGCATAGGCAGCAACCGAATATACTGAAGACTGTTTTCTTTTGCCGTAGTCATAGTCAAAGAACATGCCCGCTTCTTCATTCCACATTAGATGATTAACTGTTACCCTTCTGTTTTCAGCTAATTCCTCCCAGTCTTTTGCTTCATCATCCAATTTCAATTCAGAGGCAAATCCAGATAAATCTAGTTCCATTTTGTACAGAAAGCTGTTCAGATCAATTGGAAGGTAATTCAGGGCTTCGTCGCTGAAACGAGTCGTGTAATCCCAGCCACTCTCATCTTCCGCGCCCCTGTGCGTACCATTATCATGATAATATCGACTCAGACCTTCATAAACTCTACGCTGATGCGGATGGTCGGTATTCACCCATACTTGATAATACTCTTGTTTCAGTAGGGTATAGGCCCGTCCGAGCCAGTCTTTATCTTTATCATGCCGATACACTAAATCCACCATTGAAGACAGTAGCGGCGGCTGAGAACGACCCAGATGAACTCTATTATTGCTATTTGGCACATAACCAAGCCTCTCAAGCAAGTGCAGCTGGTTATCAACCATCCCCACTGCCAAGTCATGGCGTTCTGTACCGATCAAGGGGAGTATCGTGAAGTACGTATCCCAGTAGAATTGGTCCTTGAAAACAAAGCCCTCTACTTTATGAGCAGACGGTGCGACGAAAGGATTTGGTAGCCCTAGGTGAGTATCGCTATAAAGATAAAG
>CALCCU010000106.1 GCA_937900515.1 uncultured Gammaproteobacteria bacterium
CAAATCAGATGTCGCAAAACGACCACCATCTAGTGGTACTAATGGACGTAAATCTGGTGGCAGAATAGGTAATACTTCCATAACCATCCATTCTGGTTTATTGCCAGAACTTTGGAATGCTTCCATCAATTTAAGACGTTTTGTTAATTTTTTGATCTTAGTTTCAGATTTAGTCGCACCGATATCTTCACGAATGCTTTCAATTTCTTTTTCTAAGTCAATGTTACGTAATAAGTGTTGTACTGCTTCGGCACCCATACGTGCATCAAACTCATCACCGTACTCTTCTACTGCATTCAAGTACATTTCATCTGACATCAACTGCCCCACTTCAAGGGGTGTCATACCAGGATCGATAACCATGAATGCTTCAAAATACAATACACGTTCGATGTCGCGTAATGTCATATCAAGGAATGACGAGATACGAGATGGTAATGATTTTAAGAACCAAATATGAGCCACTGGGCTAGCTAACTCGATATGAGCCATACGTTCACGACGCACTTTAGCTACTGTAACTTCAACGCCACATTTTTCACAGATAACACCGCGATGTTTTAGGCGCTTGTACTTACCACATAAACATTCGTAATCTTTTACTGGGCCAAAAATCTTACAACAGAATAGACCTTCACGCTCAGGCTTGAAAGTACGATAGTTGATAGTTTCTGGCTTTTTAACTTCACCAAACGACCATGAACGCACCATTTTTGGTGACGCAAGGCCAATCCGAATGGCATCAAACTCATCAGATGGTGTTTGTTGCTTTAACAGATTAAGTAAGTCTTTCATGTTTCTTTCTCCGCTGCCGAGTTCTCGGCAAAAGTTTGATTATCTAGTATTAAGGTTATCGATTTAGACTCTGAGTTAGTCTTCAACTAAATCAATATCAATACCTAGAGAACGAATCTCATGGGTTAATACTTTGAATGATTCAGGCATACCTGCATCCATACGATAATCACCATCTACAATATTTTTATAGATTCGAGTACGACCTTGAACATCATCTGATTTCACAGTCAACATTTCTTGAAGTGTATAAGCAGCACCATAAGCTTGAAGCGCCCATACCTCCATCTCACCGAAACGCTGTCCACCGAATTGTGCTTTACCACCTAACGGTTGTTGCGTAACGAGACTGTAAGGACCAGTAGAACGAGCATGCATTTTGTCATCAACCAAGTGATTCAGTTTCAACATGTGCATATAGCCAACTGTAACTGGACGGGCAAAGTACTCACCTGTACGACCATCAATCAACTGTGCTTGTCCACTACGTGGTAGACCTGCTAGCTCAAGCATGTCTTTAATTTCATTTTCTTTAGCGCCATCAAATACTGGTGTTGCCATTGGGACACCACCACGTAAGTTATTAGCCAAAGTAACGATTTCGTCATCAGATAATGAATCTAAATCTTCTTGCTTACCACTTGTGTTGTAAACCTTATCCAAGAACTCACGGATTTCAGCAATATCACGCTTTTGATCAAGCATATCGGCAATCTTGAACCCAAGACCTTTAGCAGCCCAACCTAAGTGAATCTCTAAAACCTGACCGATATTCATTCGAGACGGTACACCCAATGGGTTTAGAACGATATCTACTGGACGACCATCTGCTGTGTAAGGCATGTCTTCCACAGGAACGATGTTAGAGATAACACCTTTGTTACCGTGACGACCCGCCATTTTATCACCAGGTTGGATACGACGTTTAACAGCAAGGAACACCTTAACCATACGTTGTACACCAGCAGCTAGATCATGCCCTGAAATTAATTTTTCTTTCTTAATTTCAAATTGGTCATCCATATCTTGACGATATTGTTTAAGTTGGCCAGATGCTTGTTCTAACTGAGCATTCAATGTTTCAGATTCCATTTGAATCTCAAACCATTTTGCATGCTCTAATTTAGCCAAGTATGCTTTAGTGATTTTAGAACCTTTATCAAGGCCAGGCGCTTTAACTGCAACGTTGCCAGATAATGAACGTTCTAAACGAGCAAAAACGTCATCAACAATAATACGATGTTGATCTTTAAGATCAGCTCTTACTTTGTCTAATTCAGCTTTCTCAATTGCAATCGCACGTTCATCTTTATCAACACCTTCACGTGTAAATACTTGTACGTCAATTACAGTACCGAAAGTGCTTGACGGTACACGGAGTGATGAATCTTTAACATCTGCCGCTTTCTCACCAAAGATTGCACGAAGAAGTTTTTCTTCAGGTGTTAATTGTGTTTCACCTTTAGGTGTTACTTTACCTACTAAGATATCACCTGGTTTAACCTCAGCCCCGACATAAACGATACCAGACTCATCTAGCTTAGCGAGTGCACCTTCGCTTACGTTAGGAATATCACTAGTGATTTCCTCAGTGCCCAGTT
>CALCCU010000107.1 GCA_937900515.1 uncultured Gammaproteobacteria bacterium
AGCGGCTATCACTACTGATGCCAACACAGTCTTTTCTGCTGTATTGCCAGTAATGCTAACCGTTCTTGGTTTGGTTATCGGTTATAAATTAGTTAAACGCTTCGTAAACGGCATTTAATCAATGTTGAAAATGCAACAAGTAATCAAATACGCTTTTGCCGCTTTGCTCTTGCTTGTTGCAAATTCTTCTTATGCTGCATATCTATGGAGTAATCCATATACAACTACTGCGCACGTGACTCCATCCTCTGCTTGTGCTGAGGGTGGTCTATATGGGTCATTGGTATTTGGCGAATATCTCGACGAAAGTACAGTGAGTTGTCATAATTCTTATGGTGTTCATGGTCTTTCCGTTTATAGATACACTGACGCCTGTCCTGTTGGATATGTTGATGATGGTTTAGGCCAATGTATAGAAGAGGGAGCGTACACCTGTACTGCTGATAAAGTCATTTCTGTAGTTGTTAATCGTGCATCGAACGGCTCATTTCCTAGTGAGGTATGTGCTGAACAGAGCGAAAATACTGGCGATTTTTGTATGTATGGCGGTATTGGTAATCCTGTTATTACTGACGGCGATACTACAACTAAATTATATAGGTCTGCTAGTGCTGAACAAGTACCTGCATCATGCGAAGTTCAAGATGCAGAAGTGGTCGAGATTATCAGGCTACCTTTTGACCCATCCTCATATACTGGTGAACTAACTGCAAATGACACTGTTTTTACATCAACATCTGAAACCTATTCCCCACCTAATACGGTTTGCGTGTCTAATGGTAACGGAACTGATACATGTGTCACTGTTCAAACTGAGTCAGTAACGACTACAGCAAATCAAGGCACAACTACAACCAGTGACGGTAACTCTTTTACTCAGGCAGTTGATGCTGGTACAACAATTACATCAAGCAAAACGACATCCACCACCGATGATGGTCAGGGGACTGTCCATGAACAGGTTGACGTTACTAATACGAGTCATATAGGTACCAAATCTACGCTTGTCGCGGGTCCTTATGATTTTAGCATTGGCTCTACCCCAGCAACAGAAAGCAAAACAACTACAACTACAACCACAACAACGACCAATCCTGATGGAACTGTCACGGTTGAAGAAACGACAAAAACAGAAGAGGGCGCGCCTGAACAACCAGGCGACCCTGATGCTATCGGCAACTGCGGCGCACCTGGTCAACCTGCTTGCGAAACTGATATTGCAGGATCGACTGATTTTGACCATGATGGCGTACTTGCTAACTCAGGCATTATTGAGAGTATAGACTCTCGCACTACTGATGTTCTTGAAATACCGGAGCAGGACATTACATTTGGCAGCTTAAACGTTACACCTTTAAGTATGCCTAATACAGTTGCCTGTAATCCTCTCGTGTATTCGCAGGACTATCACACTGCAACTTTTAAACCTCTCGAAAAGTTTTGTCAAATTTACGATGATGATATTCGACCTGCTTTTGCTTGGCTGTTGTATGGGTTTACTCTCTTTGGTCTTTATTCTCTCTTTATGCGTTCTATTAAATCGGATTAGCTTATTATGTGGTTATTTTTAACTGGTACCTTTACAAGTTTGGTAGTTTTTTTTGCTCAGGTAATGACAAAGAAACTAGCCTTCACCGCCGCTACTATTACCGTGTTTATAGCAATTACTGGCTCTTTTAAAATTATCATTGAAGATAGCATTACAGCTATATCAACGGCATATCCTACCGGTGCTATAGGCTTCGGTCTTTCGCTACTTCCGCACAACACTCAGATATGCTTGACAGCTATGGCTTCGGCATATGTCGCTTCTATTGGTTATAAACTTTATCGGAATTTTAACCAAATTCAAATGGTTCAGACTGTACGATAATGGCTGTTTACTTCATCACGGGCAAGCTCGGCAGTGGTAAAACACTTGTTACTGTTGGCAAGATAAAAGACTACTTAAACGCAGGCAAGCGAGTTGCCACCAATCTTGATTTGAATATCGAAAAATTAACAGCAAGAAAAAGCAAGGCGTCATTCTCAAGGCTTCCGGATAAGCCTCGACCTGAAGATTTAGATCTTATTGGTAGGGGTAGTGATGTGGTTGATGAGTCCACTTATGGGCTTATTGTTTTGGATGAATGTGGTACTTGGTTAAACACTCGCTCTTATCGTGATAAAGAGCGAGTTTCGTTTATTGATTGGATGTTACACGCTAGAAAATTAGGCTGGGATATTCTATTTATTATTCAGGATGTTTCTGTCATTGATAAACAGCTTCGAGTGTCTTTGTGCGAACATCTTGTTGTGTGTCGCCGTCTTGATAGGCTTCGCATTCCAATCGTTTCAAAGCTTGTCAAGTTCTTCACTGGTGTTCGGGTCACAATGCCTAAAATTCATACAGCTAAAGTGCATTACGGGGAATCAGAGTCTGATGTTGTTGCAGATAGGTGGACGTATCAGGGTAAGGCGTTATATGAAGCATATGATACAAGGCAGATATTTAAGGATGATGTTGCCTATATTCATGATAAAGAAGTCGACATGAGGGCAACCTATAGTTCTTTATCTCGTTGGCATCTGGAAGGCAGGTACTACAATAATCGCTTTA
>CALCCU010000108.1 GCA_937900515.1 uncultured Gammaproteobacteria bacterium
AATCTCACTATACCAAGCTGATGATAAGCACTCAACACCCTAACCCCGATAGGCTAATGCGATGGGCTACTTATGCCTCTGTAGCAACTGCAATGCTTCTTATTTTGACTAAGATTATTGCTTGGTTTCTGACTGATTCTGTCAGTATTATGGCCACTCTGATTGATTCTAGTCTTGATATGCTTGCTTCAATAGTGAACCTAGTTGCAGTAAGCCATGCTTTGCAGCCTGCAGATAGTGAGCATCGCTTTGGTCACGGAAAAGCTGAAGCATTAGCAGGAATGGGACAGTCGATGTTTATTGCGGGTTCTGCAGGAATTTTATTATTGCAGGCTGTTGAACGCATGATTAACCCTAAAGAGGCTATGGCTGGTATTGATGTAGGCTTAGGAGTGATGATCTTCTCAATGCTAGCCACTATGCTTTTAGTAGGCTTTCAAAGCTATGTCATTAAACACACTGACTCTACTGCTATCAAGGCTGACCGACTGCATTACAAAACCGATTTATGGGTTAATGGTAGTGTTATTATCGCCTTGATTTTAACATTTTATAATTTTAGCTATTTTGATCCCATTGTCGCGTTAGGTATTTCTATTTTTATTTTAGTTAGTGCTTGGGAAATTATTCGCGAATCAATTGATTTATTGATGGATCATGAGTTGCCTGACGAAGAACGGAAGAAGATAAAAAAGGTGATATTAAAAACACCAAGAACACAGGGATGTCACGACCTTAGAACACGGCGTTCAGGCAATATGATTTTTATTCAATTTCACTTAGAACTAGATGCAACATTGAGCCTCCTTGAGGCGCATAGTATTGCTGATGGCGTTGAGCAAGAGCTTAAATCATTATCCTCGAATGTTGAAGTGATCATTCATGAAGATCCTGTGACTTTATAATGGATTAAAAACTTCCTTGAGCATCATTAGCACTTTATTTCCCGTATAATTAACTACAATCAATATAAATAGAAGCAAGCACTTTGTCAGACAACGTATCAATCATCGCCATTAGTTTAATTTCAGTTATAACAATCGCAGTACTTCTTGTTTGGAGAATCACAACTCGTAAGCAGAATATAGAGAGTGTGATGAATTCAATCATGGAACCCTATGTTAAAGATGAAGTTAAACAAATCATTATTCCTGATGGAATAGGTGGGCTACTGGAAATTGAGCATCTTATACTATTGGAACAAGGTTTATTTTTAATAGAGTCTTACCCTATGGCGGGTAACCTATACGGTGCTGACACAATCGATCAATGGACTCAAATTATAGATGGAAGAAGTTATAAATTTGCCAATCCATTAAGACGATTAAGAACATCTCGACAAGCAATTAAATCACTAGCACCTAATATTCCTGTGTTTTGTCGTGTCATTTTTAATGCAGATTCTTTTTTTCCGAAAGGGAAACCGGCCGAAGTATCGGTGCTAGAATCTTTAGCAGAGGATATGATGGTTCTAAACAATGAAAAAATGATCCCTGAACAAGCCCAGCAAGCATGGGATAGAATTCTGAGGGTTGCTCGAAAAAATGGGCAAGCGGTATATAGAGAAGGTGGTTTTGATGGCTGATAAGCGCTTAGTGGTTGCAATTTCTTCTCGTGCATTATTCGATCTGGATGAAAGTCATGAGATTTACGAAACGCAAGGCACGCAAGCGTATTGCCAATATCAGGTAGAGAATGAAGATGTGCCATTAAAACCTGGCGCAGCCTTTGTATTGGTTAAAAAGCTACTCGCATTGAATGAGAAGTTCACTGATGCACCTCAGGTAGAAATCATCCTTCTATCACGTAATAGTAGTGATACTGGTTTAAGAATTTTTAATTCAATACAACATCATCAGCTGGAAATTACCCGTGCAGTTTTCACTTCAGGCTCTAGTCCTTACCGTTATGTAGCTCCTTTTAGTGCTAATCTGTTTTTATCTACAAGCCCAGAAGACGTAAGAAAAGCATTAGATGCTGGCATTGCTGCAGCAACAATACTGCCTTTAAAATCCGGTGATGCTAGTCCTGGCGATCAGCTTAGGATAGCTTTTGACGGTGATTCTGTTCTTTTTTCTGATGAATCGGAGCGTATATATAAAGAACAGGGTTTAAAAGCATTCACAGATAATGAAACTCAAACGGCTAAAAACCCATTGAATGAGGGGCCATTTAAAGCATTTTTGATGGCACTAAATAAACTCCAGACTGAATTTGCTGAGGAAGATAGTCCAATAAGAACCGCTTTAGTAACAGCTCGTTCGGCGCCAGCACATGAACGTGTGATTAGAACACTACGTGCGTGGGGTATTCGTATTGATGAGGCTATATTCCTAGGTGGGATGGCAAAAGGTCCATTTTTAAAGTCATTTGGTGCGGATATTTTCTTTGATGATCAGCAAGGGCACTGTGACTCAGCTAGAGAGCATGTTGCCACTGGCCATGTTCCGCATGGTATTGCAAATGAGTAACAAGGTTTATTGATGCTTAATCATACTCATAAGTCAGAAGTAGAACATTGGATAAAGCAGCTTACTGAAAAAGATATGCCTGTATTTTCAGGTACGGTAACGGATGTTACAGATTCTGTGAATAGTGACAGTTCGTCTGCTTCAGATGTAGCTCATACCATATTAAAAGATGCTTCTTTGACTGGTCGTCTCTTAAAAATGGCTAACAGCTTATATTTTAATCCTGGCCGCTATACGATCACCACGGTAACACGTGCCGTTATGGTTTTAGGTTTCGACCAGATTCGAGTACTGGCTTTGTCTCTAATATTAATTGATACGTTAGAAAATGATGTTAATCGGAAAAAAATGGCAGAAGAAATGGCGGAAGCTTTTCATGCAGCAGTTCAAGCAGAAGGCTTAGCAAGATTAACTGAAATGGAAACTCCAGAAAATATATTTGTTGCTACATTGCTTTCAAGGCTAGGGAATTTAGCTTTTTGGGCGTTCAGTGGAAAGAAAGGACAAGAACTTCAGCTTTTATTGGATGAAGGCCAACTTACGGCAAGCCAAGCTGAATCGAAAGTACTTGGGTTTTCACTGACAGAGCTGACAAAAGGATTAAGTAAAGCATGGTCTCTCGGTGAGTTATTAGAAGACTCATTTAAAGACAGCCTTAATGATGAACCAGAAGTAAAATTAATTCATCTAGGGAAGCGACTTGCAGAGGCATCTAAGGAAGGGTGGGATAGTCAGCAAGCGGAGCAAGTAATAGGGGAGGTTTCACAGAAACTCGATATGAAGGTCGATGATATTGAGTCCTATGTTCATTCAATTGCC
>CALCCU010000109.1 GCA_937900515.1 uncultured Gammaproteobacteria bacterium
AAGATTTTCACTGCCTCAGGACGGTTGCCATTATTATTTGCATCTAACCATTCAATATGGGAATGGTATTCCCTGTTTCTACACATAACTATGAATTACGTTATTGGCTAGCTGCTGGTGGTATTCACCCAGGATACTATGCTCCTCTTAAAGGTGATGTAAGCGGTAAAATTGATGCGGATGCATTACTTTCTGTTACACCTCCACCGCAAATGCCATCAACAATGGAAGCAGGTACGATCTATGGTTACTGTGTGGGTGAACCATGGAACCAACAAGCTGTATTTAAAGGTATTGGTGTTCCAGTTATTACCGACTATGAAATTTGGAAAAACAATCCTGAAAAAGTATTTGGTGTAAGCCAATCATGGGCGGATGAGAATCCAAATACACATATTGCAGTAGTAAAAGCCTTAATTCGTGCAGCGGAATGGTTAGATGCAAATAATAATGGCAACCGTCCTGAGGCAGTGAAAATCTTGTCACAAAGCAACTATGTTGGCGCAGACTACGATGTTATTGCTAACAGTATGACGGGTACATTTGAATATGAAAAAGGGGATAAACGTGACGTGCCTGATTTCAATACATTCTTCCGTCATCACGCAACTTACCCGTACTACAGTGATGCAATCTGGTACTTAAGCCAAATGCGTCGTTGGGGGCAAATTGCAGAGCCTAAATCAGATGAATGGTTTATGGATATGGCGAAAAAAGTTTATCGTCCAGATATCTATGCTATCGCTGCTAAGGAGTTGATTTCTGAAGGTAAATTAGATGCAACAGACTTCCCTGATTTTGCAACAGAAACTGGCTTTAAACCTGCACAAACAGAGTTTATCGATAACATTACCTTTGATGGTACTAAACCAAATGCGTACTTAGAACAGTTTCCAATTGGTTTGAAAGGGCAAGATGTTGTTAAGTAAGGAAAACGTTTAAAACTAGTTACACCTTGCCTGAGCAAGTATTCAGGCAAGGTGAACGTCAATGAGGATTAACAGCAGATAAAATTATGAAAGATAAAATAATCAATTTTCTAGAACTAACCGGTTTCACTTGGTTTGTGCCATTAGTTAAATTAGCAACAGGTGAGTCACCAACCCAACAATTACGAGATTTAGCTAAGATGGTAGGCATTCCATTATTAGCGATTGTTATATTTTTAGGTCTTTGGCATGTGGGTGCCGCAAAAGTCATCACAAGCTTAGGGCAGGTTCCTGGCCCCGTGCAAGTATGGGAACAGGCTGGAAATTTGGTTGATGAGCATTATATCGAGCGTGAAAAAGAGAAAAAATTCTATGAGCGCCAAGACATTCGAAATGCTAAAAAATTAGAAAAAAATCCTGATGCTAAAATTAAAGTGAGACCGTATACAGGTAGAGAAACGTATTTCGATCAAATACTAACAAGTTTGTGGACCGTTTTTGTCGGCTTCGTCATTGCAAGTTTAGTTGCGATACCTGTTGGCATTATTAGTGGGTTGAGTAATACATTGTATTCGGCCTTGAATCCACTTATTCAGGTTTTCAAACCTATCTCTCCATTGGCATGGTTACCCATTGTAACTATGGTGGTGAGTGCCGTGTATGTATCAGCTGATCCAATGTTTTCAAAAGCATTTGTGACATCGGCTATTACCGTAACCTTATGTTCACTGTGGCCAACACTTATCAATACAGCAGTAGGGGTATCATCTATTGATAGAGACTTAATTAATGTAGGTCGAGTATTAAGACTTAACTACTTAACCACCGTATTTAAAATTGTTATTCCATCTTCTATTCCTATGATTTTCACGGGGTTACGTATCTCATTAGGTATTGGCTGGATGGTATTAATCGCAGCAGAAATGCTCGCTCAAAACCCAGGTTTAGGTAAGTTTGTTTGGGATGAGTTCCAAAATGGTAGTTCAAATTCATTGAGCCGAATCATGGTGGCAGTATTAACCATCGGTATTCTTGGTTTCTTATTAGACCGAGTGATGCTGACAATGCAAAAATTCTTCTCTTATGACAAAAACGCTGTAATTCGCTAGGAAATAATCATGGAAAAATATTTAAATATCAGTAACGTTAGCATTGACTTCCCAACACCAAATGGTCCATTTAGAGCATTAGACAATGTTAGCCTCACAATCGATAAGGGTGAGTTTGTCAGCATTATTGGGCACTCTGGGTGTGGCAAATCTACGGTGATGAATATTGTCGGTGGTTTATATCAAGCGACAGAAGGTGGCGTAATCCTAGAGGGTAAAGAGGTCAATGAGCCGGGACCAGACCGCGCCATCGTATTTCAAAACCATTCTTTATTTCCTTGGCTAAGTTGTTACGAAAATGTTGAGTTGGCTGTTAAGTCAGTGTTTAAAGGTAAGAAATCGCCTAAAGAAATGAAGGAATGGATTGATCACAATATCGAATTGGTCCATATGAGTCATGCCAAGGATAAATTACCGGCAGAAATATCTGGCGGTATGAAACAACGTATTGGTATTGCCCGTGCCTTAGCTATGGAACCAAAAGTATTGTTGATGGATGAGCCTTTTGGTGCACTTGATGCGTTGACCCGAGCACACTTACAAGATTCCTTAATGGAAATTCAAACAGACTTAAATAATACGGTAATCATGATCACGCATGATGTCGATGAAGCTGTTCTATTATCCGACAAAATTATTATGATGACTAATGGCCCTGCTGCGACTATAGGCGAAGTACTTGACGTTAAATTAGAGCGACCAAGAAAGCGTTTAGATTTATCCGATGATGCGGAATACAACCATTACCGATCTGAAGTTATACATTTCTTGCATGAGCGACATGCAAGAAAAGTGGCTTAAGACTATTTACTAAACTAATGAAGGTTTATACATGAGTTACGAGTTTAAATTAGATATTGGCAATAAAATTGTTGAAGTCGAATATAAGGGCATGATCACTTTTGAAGAGAGAATGCTTGCTATTAAAGAAGGCTTAGCAATATTAAAAGATAGAGAATATCCACGAATTTTAATTAATTTGCTTGCAGCTAAAATGGATCTCTCAAATTCTGAAAAAATTGAATTGGCTAGTTATATTTCTGTTCAACATTCACTACTCAAAGCAAAAACAGCATTTCTTATACGATGCGAACAAACAGCTAAAGAAGAAGTTGATGAGGCAGTATTAAGAGCAGATAATTTTGTATCACAAGTTTTTTTCAGCCGAACTAGGGCTCTTGAATGGTTGGGCAATGATTAATTTAGGCTATTTGTCAGTTATTTCGAGCTCTAATAATAAATGTGAATAAGGATCTAAAACATGGATGTTGTTGATCTTATAAGTTCTGAAGACCCTAATAGTGTTGGTTTAATTGATCATTCTATGTCTGAGGTTTTACTCGATGTAAATGATAAAGTGGTGGCGCAATATAAAGAGTATGTCTTAAGCAGCGCTTTTCAACCTATCGTTAGTGTTCCTCATGCTTGCACGGTTGGTTTTGAAGCGCTTGTTCGTGCAAAGAGTAGTGATGGTGTCCCTTGCTCTCCATTATCACTTTTTTCTCAGGCTGACTCAGCCACTGAACATTTGGAACTTGATCGCTTATGCAGGCAAGTACATCTTAAAAATTTTGCACGACAAGATAATGGTGAGCAATGGTTATTTATAAATTTAGATTCTGAAAGTTTATCTGTGGAAAAGCCTGTGCCGGGTTTTATGTCTCATATTCTTTCAGCATCGGATATTCCTGCTCACCGAATTGTAATCGAAATTTTAGAAAGTAAAATTGCTGATAAAAGTTATATATTAAATATCGTTAACCACTTTCGTTCGATGGGATGTTTAATAGCTATTGATGATTTTGGTGCCGGACACTCCAATTTCGATCGAATCTGGGAATTGTCTCCAGATATCGTAAAACTAGATAAATCATTGATTTGTCGAGCAGCAGTGGAGCCTAGAATAAAACGAATTTTAAATGGTATGACCTCACTGTTACATGAAGCTGGAAGTCTGGTTATTGTTGAAGGCGTTGAGACTAAGCAAGAAGCATTGGTGGCAATAGAAAGTAATGCTGATATGTTGCAAGGTTTTTATTTTGCGAGACCTGATGCAGCGCTTATGGATGACAGGGAGTTGAAGGCTATGATGAGTGAGCTTCTGACAGATAGTAAAGCTTTCCGAAAGGATGAAGCGGCGAGGTTATCACATCATCTAGAAAATCTGACGGGGTTATTTACTAAAACGATTCAGAAATTAGAGTCAAAGCATACATTAGAAGAGGCGTTTGAGCCTCTATTAGCAGCAGAGGTTGTGTCTTGTTACTTGATAGATGAGCAGGGGCAGCAGATTAGAAAGACCATACATTCAAAGAGTTATCAGAAAAATTTGGATCAACGTTATTTGCCTCTAATGGGGGGGGAGCAAGCGAATTGGTCTCAGAAACATTATCACTATCGTGCTTTAGCGAACCCTAATGAGATAAATATAAGTCGTCCTTATTTATCCGTTGCAGGCGCTGAGATGTGTGTGACAGTTTCAAAAGTAGTGATGATTGATCACGCTAAGTATGTATTGTGCTGTGATTTAGCATGGTTAGATACAGAGTGAAATCACTTAATATGCCCGCTCTGGAGGGAGAGGTATATACTCGTGTTGTAATTTAGGAAGAATGACTCTGACTATGATTGAGACTTTAAAGAAATATAAATTAATAGTTATGCCATTGGTATTAGTGGTCATTTTCGATTTATTACTTTTGGTTAGTAATTTTATTTTATCGGCCGAGTTAGAAAGTGCTTCCGTAAATATTAATATTGCTGGTCGACAACGTATGCTTTCTCAGCAAATTGGTAAAGAGCTTGCACTGGTTCATCTTAAGCTTAATGTACAGAGCAACGAGAGTATAAATAAAAACCAATTATTAACATCAATCGCTTTATTTGATAAAACCTTATCTGCATTTATGGATGGCGGTGAGACAATGAATGCTCATGGCGTACCTGTATTTATTGATAAATTAACGGATCCAGAATCAATAAACACCCTTAAAGCCGCTGAAGCTCTTTGGCGGCCAGTGTATAAAAATCTTACAAGAATCTTGGCAAGTAAACCACTTCAGGTTGAGCCTGTTGAGCAGTTACTTGTTAATTCGGAGTCCTCGTATACAGAATTATTGAGGTTAATGAATAACTTGACCAATCAATTAGAGCAAGATGCTAAATATAAAACTTATTTGCTCCGTACATTACAGTCAATAGTCGTTGTAATGGTTATTTTATCTTTTTTTATGGCAAGTATTCGGTTGATTCGTCGAGAACGCTATTACAAAGCTTTAATGGAAAATAGTACTGATATCGTTTTGGGGATGGATGTACACAGTGGTAATGTAACTTTCATTAGTGCTTCTGTTCATTCTCTCTTACATCAGGATGCCAGCTTTTATATAGGAAAGCCTGCAGGAAGCTTGTTTACTTCTAGTTCAGAAAAGCAGCTACTAGGTTTACTGGATAAAGTAAAACGAACTGGGTTGCTTGATATTGAGCGGTGTGATGTGGAGCTGGTCCAGCAAGATGGCACTATTATTCAAGCTGAGATGATCATGAAACTATGCAAGAGTGAAGATAGTCAGTCTCTTGAAGTTATGGGGGATATTAGAGATATCACCGAGAGAAAAAAAGCCGAGTTGCAATTACTCGATATGGCTCATACCGATACGGTGACTGGGCTTCCTAATCGAGCTTCATTTGAACTTCTCGCTCAAAAAGCGCTTGAAAAAAGTGAATGCCACGATGAACTTAAAATGACATTACTTTTTGTGGACTTAGATGGCTTTAAGTCTGTTAACGATCAGTATGGACATCAAGTGGGGGATGCCGTACTTGAAGAGGTCGGGGTTAGAATTAAAAGCTGCCTAAGACAGTCAGATGAGGTCTCACGATTTGGCGGTGATGAATTTGTGATCTTGCTTGAAGGTATCAGTGATAGAGATACGATTGAACTCATTGGCAAGAAAATCATTCAATTATTATCGACTGAAATAGTGGTCGATGACTATATCTGTGAAATTGGGGCGAGTATTGGAGTGGCTATTAGCCCGGAACATGGCAGCGATATTATCAAGTTAATTAAGAAAGCTGATAATGCAATGTATGCCGTTAAGCAATCTGGTAAAAATGGTCTAAGTTTTTCGCCAGACTAGTCTGACGATCTTGTCACTTACAAACCTATTTTAATCTCATAGCCTATATGCGGTTATGGTGCGGCATAAGTTTATCAATATTAACCACGCTCTATATTGGTGCAAAATCTATCTGGGTTCTTTAATTACACAGCATTGCAGCAGCTGGCTTGTATCTTGCGTTACATAAACTGAATTAACTTATGTCAGCTGTTGAGGATGTGAAGTAACTTATGTCAGATAGCATTATTAGCCAATTTCTTATCAAACATAAACTGCCCGAAGAGTACAAACAAAATGTGCTCGACTGGTTCTCACCTGTCGCCGATAAACTGGTCAGCAAGCAGCAACAACTCAAAAAACCTTTAGTTGTTGGTGTTAATGGTGCTCAAGGTTCAGGAAAAAGTACTTTATCAGATTTGCTAGAGACACTGTTTGTTGAAAAGTATGAGCTGAATGCTGTGACATTATCGATTGATGATTTTTACTATACACGCCAAGAACGCTTAGATTTAGCTGAGTCGGTACACCCCTTGTTAGCGACCCGTGGCGTGCCGGGCACTCATGATGTTTCTTTAGCCTTGGAGTGCTTATATGGGCTACTTAGAGGTGATGTAGTGCGAGTGCCTCGCTTTGAAAAAGCGAGAGATGATCGTTATCCAGAGCAACAGTGGAGCGTAATTTATGAGCCTGTCGATATTATTATTCTAGAAGGCTGGTGTGTGGGCGCTGAAGCACAAACTCCTGAGCAATTGATAGCTCCCATAAATGACTTAGAAGCTCAGCAAGACCCAGATTTAGTCTGGCGACATTATGTTAATCGCCAGTTACAGGCTAGTTATGCTGATTTATTCAACCTCATTGACTGCTGGATAATGCTAAAAGCCCCTTCATTTGATGTCGTTTATAACTGGCGTTTAGAGCAGGAACATAAACTTCGAGCATCTCAATCAACAATAAAAGAAACAATGGATGATGAGACGATAGCTCAGTTTATTAAATTTTATCAACGTATTACGGAGCATATATTAGGCACATTGCCTGATAAAGTGGATTTCTTATTTGAACTCGATTCACACCGAAAAATAACACAATTAAAGCAACGATAAGGCAGGAAAAATGCAAGCTGATACTGAGTTATTAATTTTTACAGATATGGATGGCAGTTTATTGTGTCATGAGACCTATAGTCATACAGCAGCCGATGATATGTTATTTCTTCTAGAAAAAACGGGCGTTCCTGTTATACCCATAAGCAGTAAAACTAAAGCCGAACTACTTTATTTAAGAGACTCTTTGAACAATAAACATCCGTTCATTATTGAGAATGGTGCAGCGGTATTTATCCCTATTGGTTACTTTGATGAACAGCCATTTGGAACCGAAGTTGTTGGTGAATTCTGGGTGAAGAAGTTTGTTCATAATCGTCATTACTGGCAATCATTAATCACACATGTTTCTAGCGTAGACTCTCATAAATTTACGACATTTTCTGAGTTAACCGTAGGACAAATATCCGAGTTAACTGGGCTGGATCAAGAAGAGTCTAAACGAGCCTCTAGACGATTGTATGGCGAGCCAATTGTATGGAAAGGCGATGACGATGAGATGATTCACTTTATTGAGGAGTTGAATGATATGGGGGCTAATGTACTTCGTGGCGGTCGTTTTCTACATGTATCGGGTGAGTCTGATAAAGGCTTGGCCTTAACTTGGTTAGCTGAGCAATATAAAGAAGATAACCCGAACTCTTTAATCAAAACGATTGCTATAGGCGATAGTCAAAATGATGTGGCAATGCTTGAAGTTGCAGATGTTGCTTTGATTATTTCTTCACCGGCCCACCAACCTCCCAAACTTGAACGTAGAACAAATATTTATATCTCTGAAAAATTTGGTCCAGCAGGCTGGACGCAAGGTGTTGAAGAGATACTTGAGCAGCACAGTACCCAGACAGAATCATTAAAAGGATAGTAGTAATATGGCCGATTTTCATCAAAATGGAATCATCACGACCTTACATAATTTGACCGATAGACACTTAGCTGATTTGGAAACTGACCTATTAAAATTCAGCAAGCAACGCCCTATGGGCTTGCTCTTGCCTTCACTCTTTTCAGAATTAGAAGGCGAGGCTCTACCTAACATTATCCAACATATTAAATCAGTGCCTTATTTATCTGAAATTGTTATTGGTTTAGATCGGGCTGATATGGAGCAATATAAACATGCCTTATCATTTTTCTCAGATCTACCTCAACATCACCGTGTGTTATGGAATGATGGGCCACGATTAAAAGCTTTAGATGCAGAGTTACAGGAGCTAGGTCTTGCGCCTAAGGAAATGGGGAAAGGCAGAAATGTGTGGTACTGCATGGGGTATATATTAGCTTCTGGTAAGTCTGAATCTATAGCTTTACATGACTGCGATATTGTCACCTATGACAGTGAGTTACTTGCTCGTTTGATCTACCCAGTTGCACATCCAATGTTTAACTATGAGTTCTGTAAAGGCTATTACTCGCGTGTATCGGACGGAAAGTTGAATGGTCGAGTCAATCGACTATTAGTTACGCCTCTATTAAGAGCTTTGAAAAGTGTAGCGGGTAATAATGAATATTTAAATTATATGGATAGTTTCCGTTATGCCTTATCCGGAGAATTTTCATTCCGCCGTGATGTGTTAAATGATATTCGAATCCCAAGTGACTGGGGATTAGAGATTGGCGTGTTATCTGAAATGCATCGTAACTATGCGAATAACCGCTTATGCCAAGTGGATATTGCTCAGGTCTACGATCATAAACATCAAGAAATATCATTGGATGACCAGCAGGCTGGTTTATCTAAAATGTCGATTGATATTGCTAAAGCATTATTTAGGAAATTAGCGACAAAAGGTGAAGTTTTTACACCTGAAATGTTTAGAACCATTAAGGCAACGTATTATCGAATCGCACTAGACTTCGTCGAAACCTACCGCAACGATGCGATTATGAATGGCTTAACGGTTGATATTCATAAAGAAGAGGCTGCAGTAGAAATGTTCTCTAAGAACATTATGGATGCGGGGCAGGCATTTTTGGAAAATCCAATGGAAACACCATTTATTCCTAGTTGGAACCGAGTTCAAAGTGCTATTCCTGATATTTTCGAACGTCTTTACCAAGCGGTTGAAGATGACAATATGGAATTTATGTCTAAATAAGTAAGGGTTGAAATATGAAGCCAAGTACAGAACAGCTGAGTGAGTTAAATCAAAAAGTGACTCACCATTTAGAGGTGGTGTATGAATCTCTTCCTGATTTGCCTGCTATGGAATCACTAGCGAGTGAACTGATCGCAATTATGAGGTTAGATAGTGATAATCAACAACCTATGCCGCATCAAAGTAGTTGGGATCAGAATGATGTTGCTTTAATTACGTATGGCGATAGTATTCTTGAACAAGAAACCCTGCCATTGCAATCTCTAAAACACTTTCTTGATGCCTATATGAAATCGAGTGTTAATAGTGTTCATATTTTGCCATTCTTTCCGTATTGCTCGGATGATGGATTTGCTGTTATGGATTTTTATAAGGTTAATGACACCTTAGGTGATTGGAATGATATTCAAGCGATAGCGAGCGACTATCGCTTAATGGCCGACTTAGTGATAAATCATGGTTCGAGTAGCGGTGAGTGGTTTAAAAACTTCATCAAAGGGGAAGGATATGGCCATGATTATTTTTATACGGCACCTGCTGATTCACCAATCTCACAAGTAGTACGGCCACGAACTACACCTTTATTGAGAGAAACGGAAACCAAGCAAGGCAAGCAATATGTCTGGTGTACATTTAGTCATGAACAAGTTGATTTTGACTTTAGAAATACAGCAGTATTGAAAGAGTTCGTTAAAATAATTCGTTATTACCTAGATAATGGCGTGCGTATTTTTCGCCTAGATGCTGTGGCATTTTTATGGAAGAAATTAGGAACGGATTGCCTAAACCTTATCGAAACACATGAAGTAGTTAGATTAATTAGGACTCTAATTGAACACACTCAACCTGATGCGATTATTATTACTGAAACAAATATTCCTAATAGAGAAAATTTAAGCTACTTTGGTAACGCCAATGAAGCACATTGCATTTATAACTTTTCTTTACCACCTTTATTAGTGAACACATTAGTAACAGGTAACTGCCGTTATTTAAAACAATGGTTGATGAGTATGCCTCCTGCACAAAATGGCACGGCATATTTTAATTTTGTTGCCTCACATGATGGTATTGGCTTACGTCCAGCTGAGGGGTTATTAAACGAGTCAGAGATAGCATCGTTGATTACTACCATGCAGCGGTTTGGTGGTGAAATATCTTGGCGTACGGGAGATAACGGCGTTAAAAAGCCTTATGAAGTTAATATTGCTCTATTTGATGCCTTACAAGGAACGACAGAGGGTAAGGACGAATTTGGTATTAATAGGTTTATTTGTGCTCATGCCATTATGTTGGCTTTGGAAGGGATTCCTGGTATTTACATACATAGCTTATTAGCAACGAGTAATGACTACGACAAACTTGAACGAACAGGACAAAACCGTTCAATTAACCGCCACCAATGGGATTATGAAGCTTTAAAAACTGAACTAGCTGATGAAGGTAGCCAACATAATCAGGTCTATACAAAACTGACTGAGTTAATTGGTATTCGTAAGCAACAAGCTGCATTTCATCCTAATGCAACGCAATTTACTTTACATCTGAATGAAAAATTATTTGGTTTTTGGCGACAAAGTATGGATAGAACTCAGAGTATTTTTTGTGTTTACAATATCACTGATGAAGTTCAACCACTTGTGATGTCTGATCTCAACCTGATTGTAACTAACGAATGGCGTGATCTTATTAGTGGTCAGAAATTTAATGATACTAACGACCATCTGTCATTAGAACCCTATCAAACGGTTTGGATCACTAATACTTAAATCTAAACTCAGACATATAAGCAAAAAAAAGGTAGTGATGAATATTCATCACTACCAAAATGTTACGAGAGAAAACTAGATGATTGAAGCTTCCAATAAGTCTAGTTATAGCTATTAAAGCATCAGCTATGCCAATATTCTCGTATCAGGTAATAATAGTCTGTGAAGCAGCTCTCACCTTTCTTTTGCGTTGAAGAGAACCGAGAGCAAGCTCACATATTTATTGTGAATGATGCACTTCAATAGTGCGAATAACTTTTTTATTGTTATATTGTGGTGCTGGGGAATGATGCTGTAATGACATAAAATAATAAAAATCAGTTACTTGCAAGGTTGGCATGATTGCCGCATTAGGGAGCCTATTACCAACGGTGGTATAACTTCCTAGAGAAATCTTATGTCTGCACAAAAATTAAAACTATTATCCTTCAGTGGTAATACCAAAATTCTTCATTTAAGTTGGATGGCATTTTTTATCAGTTTTTTTGTATGGTTTAACCATGCACCATTACTGGTATCCATCCAAGAGTCCCTTGGTTTAACATCACAACAAATCAAAACAATCCTTATTTTAAACGTGGCCCTAACTATTCCTGCACGCATCATTGTGGGCATGCTGGTGGATAAGTATGGTCCTAAGATCATGTATTCCTTATTGTTAGGTATATCGAGTTTTATCTGTTTCTTTTTTGCACTGGCTGAAACGTTTCAACAATTAGCCGCTGCTCGATTTATGCTCGGTTTTGTTGGCGCTGGCTTTGTTATTGGTATCAGAATGATTTCTGAATGGTATCCAGCAAAACAAGTAGGTTTAGCAGAGGGTATCTACGGTGGTTGGGGTAATTTCGGTTCAGCTGCTGCTGCTATGACTTTACCTACAATCGCACTATTATTTGGTGGTGAGGATGGCTGGCGTTACGCTGTTGGCTTAACGGGTGCTATTGCATTGGTATATGCCTTCATTTATTACAATAATGTATCTGATACGCCAAAAGGGTCAACTTACTTTAAGCCTAAAAAATCAGGTGGTATGGAAGTGACCAGTGTAGGAGACTTCTACCTATACCTTGTTATGAATATTCCACTGTATGCTGCATTAGCATTATTAACATGGAAATTATCACCAAACGGTGTGAACTTATTATCTGAAGGCATTGCTGTCGCCATCTATATTGGTCTTGGTGTTTTATATGCGTACCAAACGTATAGCATTTATCAGGTCAATAAAGAAGTATTTAAAACACCTGTTCCAGAAATTCATCGTTATAAATTTAAACAAGTCGCTATTTTAGATTTGGCCTACTTGGCTACCTTTGGTTCTGAGTTAGCAGTTGTGTCTATGTTGCCATTATTTTTCCATGATACTTTTGAAATTAGTGCTGTTCAGGCTGGTTTATTGGCATCAGGCTTTGCATTTATGAACTTAGTTTCACGTCCTATCGGTGGATTGTTTAGTGACCGTTGGGGTCGTAAACGTACATTAACTATCTGTATTTCAGGGCTTGTTATTGGATATTTCATTATGAGTCAGATTACGCCTGAATGGGCAATCGTATTCGCTGTTTTAGCGACTATGTTTTGTTCTTTCTTTGTACAAGCAGGTGAAGGTGCTGTATTTGCTGTTGTACCATTAGTTCAGCGTCGTTTAACAGGCCAAGTTGCTGGTATGGCTGGTGCTTACGGTAATGTAGGTGCTGTGACATTTTTAACTGTGTTATCACTAGTATCGGCACAAACGTTCTTTCTCGTGATTGCTGCAACAGCAGTGGTTACGCTAATAGCTGTACAGTTTATGGATGAGCCAAAGGGGCAAATGGCTGAGATTCTACCTGATGGTACTGTGCAAATGATTGACGTTCACTAACAACAAGTCATTTAATTTACGTTAGACTAGAACAGTTCATCCTCTTTAAGAGGGTGGACTGTTTTTGCGTGAAAGGATACGTTATGTCAGCAAAGCTAAGGGCATCTGTAGGTGCTTGTTCAGACAAAGGTTTGAAACAAGAGAATCAAGATTCTGTCGGGCACTTTATACCTGAAAATTTGAACCTTTTATCAACAAAAGGTGCAGTATTTACTCTAGCTGATGGTGTGAGTAGTAGTGCAGAAGCCAAGCAGGCCAGTCAAGCTTGTGTAACTGGATTTTTGGAAGATTACTTTAGTACGCCTGATTCGTGGTCAGTAAAAAAGTCTGGCGGCAAGGTACTTACCTCTATTAATACGTGGCTGTATGGCCAAAGTAATCAATTCCAAGATGCTTCAAGAGGCTTGGCTAGCACCTTTTGCGGCTTAGTGATTAAGTCGACGACAGCACATTTATTCCATGTCGGTGATTCTCGTATTTATTTATTACGTGGCAAGGATTTCGAGCAGTTAACCAAAGATCACCGAATCCAAATGCCAGGAGAAAAAGAATATCTCGGGCGTGCAATGGGCGTTGATTATCGTTTAGATATTGATTACAAAACGCTGTCAGTTGAAAAGGGTGATATGTTTTTTATTGCTACAGACGGTGTTCATGAGTTTTTGTCAGATAACGCCGTGCAAGATATTCTGACTTCAGAAGAAAAGCAGTTGAATGTCTTAGCTGAAAAAATTGTTGCTCGGTCATTAGAGATGGGCAGTGATGATAATGTGAGCTGTCAGTTGATAAGGATTGATGAACTGCCCTCACAAGATGCGGATGAAGTGATTGCAAAGTTGACTGAGCTTCCTTTTCCTCCTGAGTTATACGAAGGGGTTACTATTGATGGTTATCGTATAACAAGAGAATTACATGCCAGTTCAACTAGTCAGCTTTATATGGCTATAGATGTTGATACTAATGAAAAAGTGGTGCTCAAAACACCTTCCGTAAATTTTGAAGACGATCCTGCTTATTTAGAGCGATTTCAATTGGAGGAGTGGGCAGGACGCCGAATAGATAGTCCTCATGTCATCCGTACCGTTGAGCAAGTGAGGCCTAGAAATTTTCTTTATTATGTTATGGAATATATTGAGGGAAAGACCTTAGAACAGTGGATTGAAGATCAAACTGAACCTGATTTGACTGTGATTCGAAATATTATTTCTCAAGCAATTTCAGGTCTACGAGCCTTTCATCGGTTGGATATGCTTCATCAAGATGTAAAGCCTGGCAATATTATGATTACCAATGAAGGTGTGGTAAAAATTGTAGATTTTGGCTCGACTAAGATCGCAGGTATTGCTGATATTTCTACACCTATAGAGCGAAGTGAGTTACTCGGTACAAAAAACTATACGGCACCAGAATATTTATTAGGACGTTCAGGAACAACACAGTCAGATCTTTTTTCTTTGGGCTGTATTGTCTATGAAATGATTACTGGGAAATTACCTTATGGTGATAAATTGTCTCGGGCCTCAGGAGCTGCTTCGTTAAATAGACTGAAATATACGCCTATAAGTCAATACAAAGCCAATATTCCTCATTGGGTTGATAAGGCAATCAGGACTGCGGTGCAGATTGATCCTGCTAATCGCTATGAGAAAATGTCAGAGTTGGAGAGTGATTTACGTAAACCTAACTCAAGCTATTTGAAAGAAGAACAAATACCCTTATTAGAACGTAACCCCGTTGCATTTTGGAAAGGAGCGACAGTTCTACTATTAGTGATTAACCTATGGTGCTTATATTTGCTTTCTGTCAGTTGAACCGAACCATTTATGTAGAAAAGCTTACGGTAATTTTAATCCTAAGGTAAGCCACATTTTTTCAAACGCTGACTTTAATAGCGTTAATTCACTAGAATGAGGGCCCATATCAAGTTTTTGTTGCTGATATTTAACTAATAGTTCGTGAGCTTTAGAGTGAAGGTCTTTATGTGCTTCTTCTAATTTGTTGATTACTTGAGTGTCGAAAAGTTGCTCATTTCTGGCACGTTTAATCCAGTGGGAACAGTGACAACTGCGATGGTTCATTATAGGCCATACTTCGAGCTGTTCTGGCGATGATAATGTGTTTTCAATAAAGTGGTTCAGCCACTGTTCGCTGGTTAACTTAAATAAAATTAGTTTATTGTCTTTTTCGGTATGGTTGTCATTGCCATAACCCAGCCATGCTTGATTAGGAATATAGTCATTTAACCATTGTATGAATAGATCGGCTGGCATTGGTTTGGCTATGGCATAGCCTTGGGCATTTTCACAGCCCATAGATAAGAGAACCAAGCCATGGGCTGTCGATTCAACACCTTCTGCGATGACATTTCGGTTAAATGAATCAGCTAGTCCGATAACACCATCAACTATGACATAGTCATTTGGATCATCCAATAAATCCCGTATAAAGTTTTGATCAATTTTAATGATATTAGCGGGTAGGTTTCTTAGGTGAGTTAATGATGAATAGCCAGTACCAAAATCATCAAGTGCAACCGAGACACCTAAGTTAGTTTGACATGATTTAATCACCGTTGTGATGGCATGAATATCACCGAGCTCTGTACTTTCTAAGATCTCTAATTGTAAGTATTTAGAATTTACAGTTGGGTGAAGTTCTAAGGCATTACTTAACTCAAGGAAAAAGTTTTTTGAGAGTAAATGATGGGAAGAGATATTAATACTCACTTCAACCTGTATGCCTTGTTGATTCCAACTATTAATTTGGTGCAGAGATTGATTAATAACCCAGTTACCCACCTTGATCTCTAATGCAGTGCCTTCGATAAGAGGTAAAAAATCTAGAGGAGGGATAGTGCCTCGTTCTGGATGTAACCAACGAATGAGAGCTTCAACTCCGAAGACCTCACCTGTCGACATATTTACCTTAGGTTGATAATAAAGTTGGAGTTCCCTGTTATCTAAGGCAGTCGCTATTTCACTAAGGCGATGTTGCTCTTGCATTAGCTTTTCATCGAGCTCTGGATTAAATAAGCTGTATTGATTTCTTCCCAACTGTTTTGCTTCATACATCGCATGGTCGGCATGACGGATTAAAGTATCAATATCGCCATCATCTAAAGGATATAAAGTGATGCCGCTAGATGCTGAAATAGTGTGAGAGACACCTTCAATCATATAGGGCTTTTGTAATTCATTATGAATGCGGGCAATGGTTGTCTCACACTCTGAAAAAGATTCTATATCTCTGAATAACAAGGTGAATTCATCTCCACCCTGCCTTGAGGCAGTGTCTTCTTCTCTAAGTGTTGATTTGATGCGCTCAGCGACTTCAATTAGTAATTTATCGCCCTTATCATGTCCATAATTGTCATTAATCGGTTTAAAATTATCTAAATCAAGGAAGCAAATAGCAATCATTGAGTTATTACGCTGAGCGTGTGCGACAGCCTGATTAAAACGATCTATAAATAATTTTCTATTGGGGAGTTGTGTCAGTAGATCATAGTGGGCTAATTGGACGAGCTTGGTTTCTTCTTCTTGTCTTTGTAGAATAATTGAAACGATGTCTGAACAAAGTTCGAGTAGCTTTTTATGGAAGTGGCTAGGTCGACGTTTTTCCATACTTGAAAGTGCAAAAGACCCAATGGTTGATTTTGTTTCGCTTTTTATAGGCATAGACCAGCATGCCAAAATGTTGTAGTTAGCAGAAAACTCTTGAAAAGCATTACCTTGCCAACGAGGATCACTCGTTGTGTCACAAACAAACTGGGGAGTATCTTTAAATACTGCGGCTCCACAAGAACCGCTAAATTCACCTGGTACGATACCATTAAGTGCTTCTACAGCAGAAGCGGGGATACTAGGGGCGGCAATAACTTTTAGGTGTTCTTTTGTGCTGTTATATAACATGATTGATGCAACAGCATTTGGCAAAGCTGACTCAGCTGATTTACATACGTCAGCTAGTATATCGTGATGATTATAGTGGGTTGCTATTTTTCTAAAGATCTCGTGTTGAAGTGTCAGTAGATGCTCCATTTGCTCGGCACTGATTGGCACTTCTGTTAATTCTGCTTGATTGTCAGAACACGATGATTTCATAACTATCCTAATATGGGCTATGTTATTACTTTAAACCTTAAGTTTAAGCACTCTTTGCGTGCTCTATACTAACAATAAATGGGCAGTTAACCCAACCTTATAACCCTGATATTTGGCATGAGTTTACGGTTGTTTTATAAAGCCTTTGGATTATGCTAGGAATGTTGCCGGTGCTGTTCTCCATAAGTGCTACTTTAGTTGATAACAAGGCTTTATAGTAAGAACAAGACTGGTAGATAGAGAAGAGATGTTAACATTTAAGGAGTTGTGAAATAAAAAAGCCCCAGAATAATAAATATTCTAGGGCTTTTTCTAATTGGCTCCTCAACCTGGACTCGAACCAGGGACCTGCGGATTAACAGTCCGATGCTCTACCAACTGAGCTATTGAGGAACAGAAAGATGGCTATTATAGAGCTTTATTTTTCACCGTCAAGCGCTATTGGCATTTAATTGTTAATTAATAAAATCAGCAATTCGATCTAGGGCTTTAGTTAGGTTTCCTTCACTTGTAGCAATAGATAGGCGCATATGATTTTTAAGCCCAAATGCTGTTCCCGGTACAACCGCGACACCTTGGTCTACTAATAAGGCTTCAGCAAACTCGAGATCGTCGTTGATGCCTTCCATACGAGCAATTACACCACTGATGTTAGGGAATACATAGAATGTGCCATCACTTTCAAGTGATTCAATACCGTCCATTGCATTTAAGCGTGCAACCACCATGTCATGACGTTTCTTAAATTCAACTAACATATCTTGAATACATTGCTGATCGCCGTTTAAAGCTGCCACAGATGCAGCTTGTGAAATAGATGCAGGGTTTGATGTGCTTTGAGATTGAATTTTTTTCATTGCAGCAATTAATGGGGCAGGGCCTGCAGCATAGCCAATTCTCCAGCCAGTCATTGAGTAGGCTTTTGATACACCACTTAGTACGATTGTTCGATCATATAGCTCTGGGCATGCCATTACGATGTTATGGAATGTTTCTTCTGTCCATAAAATATGTTCATACATATCATCAGTTGCAATTAGAACCTGAGGGTGCTTTAGCAATACTTCGCCTAATGCCGCCAACTCGGCTTTGCTATATGCAAGGCCTGAAGGGTTAGATGGACTGTTAATGACAAATAAGCGTGTTTTAGGTGTGATTGCGGCTTCTAACTGTTCAGGTGTTATTTTGAAGCGTTGCTCTTGACCAGCTTCAATAATGACGGGAGTACCATTCGCTAATAACACCATATCAGGGTAAGAGACCCAATAAGGCGCAGGAATGATGACTTCATCACCATCATCTAGGATAGCCTGTGTTAGATTGAAGAAACTTTGTTTGCCTCCGACAGAAACTAAAATTTGATTCGCTTGGTAATCAAGTCCGTTATCACGTGAAAATTTTTCAATAACAGCTTGTTTTAACTCTGCAGTTCCATCAACGGCAGTGTATTTTGTCTTGCCTTCGTTAATGGCTGTAATGGCTGCTTGTTTAATATGAATTGGTGTATCAAAATCAGGTTCGCCTGCACCAAGGCCTATAACATCTTTTCCTTCAGCTCTAAGTGCTGCAGCACGTGCGGTGATAGCGAGGGTAGGGGATGGTTTGATGCTTTGAACGCGTTGTGAGAGTTTGATATCCAAAATCTTTCCTTCATAAAACACAAGTTAATAAATATAAAGGATAATATACGCAAAACCTTATTAATACAGAAGACCTATGGCGAAACAATTTGAACTAGTAAGTGACTTTGAGCCTGCTGGAGACCAACCAACAGCAATTAAATCCTTAGTTGAAGGATTAGAAAATGGTGAAATGTGGCAGACTCTGCTTGGTGTAACGGGATCGGGTAAAACCTTTACCATCGCTAATGTTGCGCAACAAGTGCAGCGTCCTCTTATGATTTTGGCTCCCAATAAAACCTTGGCGGCACAATTGTATGGTGAGATGAAAGATTTCTTTCCGAATAATGCGGTGGAATATTTTGTTTCCTATTATGATTATTATCAACCTGAAGCTTATGTACCGTCATCTGATACTTTTATAGACAAAGATGCTTCTGTGAATGAGCAAATAGAACAGATGCGATTGTCGGCGACTAAAGCGATGTTAGAGCGCCGCGATGCGATTATTGTATCGAGTGTTTCATGTATCTATGGTCTGGGGGATAAAGATTCTTACCTTGAAATGGTGTTGCACCTTGTCGTTGGTGATGTCGTTAATCAACGTGACGTCTTAAAGAGACTCACTGAGCTGCAATATAAACGTAATGATGTTGAATTACATCGTGCGAGTTACCGCGTTAGAGGTGAAGTGATTGATATCTTCCCTGCTGAATCGGAACGTGATGCAGTAAGAATCGAATTGTTCGATGATGAAGTGGAACAAATTAGTTATTTTGATCCATTAACAGGTGAGGTACTTCAACGCGTTAGTCGTGTAACTATTTATCCTAAAACCCATTATGTTACCCCTCGCGAGCAGTTGTTATCGGCTGTGGATAGTATTCAGCAAGAACTGAAAGAGCGCCTTGAAGTACTTAATGCTGATAATAAATTAGTAGAAGCCCAGCGCTTGGAACAGCGTACTCGTTTTGATATCGAAATGATTTTAGAATTAGGTTATTGCAATGGTATCGAAAATTATTCTAGACATCTGTCTGGACGTGAGAGTGATGAAGCGCCACCAACACTATTTGACTACTTGCCTGATGATGCATTGCTCGTTTTAGATGAGAGCCATGTTATGGTCTCGCAAATTGGTGCCATGTATAAAGGTGATCGCTCTCGAAAAGAAACCTTGGTTAATTATGGGTTTCGATTACCTTCAGCCTTAGATAATAGACCAATGAAGTTCGAAGAATGGGAGAGGTTAGCGCCTCAAACTATTTTCGTGTCAGCAACACCTGCGGATTATGAAAAAGAACATTCAAGTTCAATCGTTGAGCAAGTAGTTCGACCAACAGGTTTAATAGATCCTGAAATTGAAATCCGCCCCGTAGCAACACAGGTGGATGATTTATTATCTGAAATTAACAAGCGAAACATTATTGATGAGCGCGTATTAGTAACTACACTGACAAAGAGGATGTCAGAAGATTTAACTGATTATTTAACCGAGCATGGTGTCAAAGTACGTTATTTGCATTCAGATATTGATACGGTTGAACGGGTTGAGATATTACGAGACCTACGTCTTGGCGTATTCGATGTCTTAATCGGTATCAACTTACTTCGTGAAGGTTTAGATATCCCAGAAGTCTCGCTGGTGGCAATACTCGATGCCGATAAAGAAGGTTTTCTTCGTTCGGAACGTTCATTGATACAAACGATCGGTCGAGCGGCTAGAAATTTAAAAGGTAAAGCTATTTTATATGCTGACCGTATTACCGGTTCGATGAAACGAGCGATAGACGAAACTGAACGTCGACGAGAAAAACAACTGGCTCACAATGAACAGCATGGCATCACGCCGATCGGTGTTAAAAAAGCAATTAGAGATAACTTTGATGACAACCGTGACGATGAAAATAATGATCGTCAGTACATTGCTAAAGTAGCAGAAGAACAAGCTCGTTATGCAGCAATGACGCCTAAACAGCTTGCTAAACGTTTACAGCAAATGGAACAAGCGATGTACAAACATGCTCAAAATCTTGAGTTTGAAGAAGCGAGTAAGTTACGTGATGAGATGCAACATATTCGGTCGGTAGCGTTAGGGCCTGAGGCAGGATAAAATCACTTGCATTAAAATTTAAGCGCTGTATACTTCCACCGCTTAACGACAGGCGCGTAGCTCAGTTGGTTAGAGCGCTACCTTGACATGGTAGAGGTCGGTGGTTCGAATCCACTCGTGCCTACCAGTTAAAGCTAAGTAAGAAAATAGTTTAGACTGGTTTTATGGAGTC
>CALCCU010000110.1 GCA_937900515.1 uncultured Gammaproteobacteria bacterium
CCAATCCATTTCGGGCACTGAGGCTGCTAACGATAGTTTTGGTATTAACCTTGCGATGTTAAGAGAAGCACATCAGGCTGCCTTGTCTCTTAATCGCGGTACGGTTGGCAATAATGTGATGTATTTTGAGACCGGACAGGGGAGTGC
Organism: uncultured Gammaproteobacteria bacterium; assembly: GCA_937900515.1. GTDB lineage: Bacteria > Pseudomonadota > Gammaproteobacteria > Nitrosococcales > Methylophagaceae. Next base: position 148 of record CALCCU010000110.1, read on the forward strand.
TTTGTCAGCCAATGGACATCATGGGGTTGATCAGCAAACCTGCGAAGCTCGTGCTTATGCCGTGGCTCGTGAATTTGATCCTTTCTTAACCAATACTGTAGTCGGGTTTATTGGGCCGGAATATCTCTACGATGGCAAGCAAATCATCCGTGCAGGACTTGAAGATCATTTCTGTGGCAAATTACTCGGTGTGCCGATGGGCTGTGATATTTGTTATACCAATCACGCCAACGCCGATCAGGATGATATGGATATGTTGCTGACCCAGTTAGGCGTAGCAGGCATTAACTTTATCATGGGGATTCCTGGTAGCGATGACATTATGCTTAATTATCAAACCACCAGTTTCCATGATGCTATTTATGCTCGTCAGGTACTTAATAAAGCCCCGGCCCCTGAGTTTGAACAGTGGTTGAAAAAAATGGGTATCTTTAACAATAAGATGTTGCCGACTAGCTCTGCTTCACAACCGTTACCGCCAGCTATGCAAGCTGTAATTGAGCATATGCTATGACACAAGAAAAGCTAAGCCCTCATAACAGACTCTGGCAACGCCTTCGTGAGCATACCGAAGCGCGGATAGGCTTAGGCCATAGTGGCGGAAGTATTACCACCGAACACCACCTCGCTTTCCAATATGCCCATGCCTGTGCACAAGATGCCGTTTGGCGACCATTGGATTGGGATGTTGTGACTTCAGGTCTGCAAGAGGTAGATATTGAGCTGCTTAAGCTCGAAAGTAAAGCCTCTAATCGTGATAGCTATTTGCAACGACCAGACTATGGTCGGCAGTTATCTGATAGATCCAGAACGACACTTTCTAATTTAGATAAAAAACCGGCAGATGTGGTTATTGTGATTGCCGATGGTTTATCGAGTACTGCGATTGAGCAAAGTGCAGCGAATATGGTGAAAAGTCTATTAGAAGCATTTAGTGAGCAGGGTTTAAGTTGTCCTTATGTATGTTTGGCAGAGCAAGCACGTGTGGCTCTGGGGGATGAAGTGGCACAGCTGCTGAGTGCTCGACATCTGGTGTTACTAGTCGGTGAGCGTCCAGGACTGAGCTCACCGAATAGCCTTGGAATTTATTACACCTACTCAGCTAAAGCTGGTTATACCGATGCCAAACGTAATTGTATTTCTAATGTCCGCAGTGGTGGTCAGAGTACACCGGCAGCGACTAACAGATTGATGTGGTTGGTGCGAGAAGCAGAAGTTAGAAAGTTTTCAGGTGTGCAACTCAAAGATGAAAGTGAGTCAGATACACTGGCGCTTGATCATCAGCAAAAAAATATTCTTTTACCTTTATAGGTGACTTTGTTTATGCGTGTAGCAATTTTGCAGCATGAGCCGAATGAATGGGTCGGTTCAATGGTTTCGTGGTTTAAAGATAAAAACTATCAGCTTACTACCACTATGCTCTACCTAGGTGACCCCCTTCCTAGCCTCGATGATTTTGATTGGTTACTCATTATGGGTGGGGGCATGAGCGTATATGAAGAAGACACATATCCTTGGTTAGTGACTGAAAAACAGCTAATTCGTGATGCTATTAGTGCGAATAAAAAAGTTCTGGGTATTTGTCTAGGAGGACAGTTAATTGCCAGTGCTTTAGGGGCAGATGTTTATCCTAATGATCAGCAAGAAATTGGTTGGCATGAAGTCATAAAAACAGATGCATTGGCGACATGGTGTCCAGATTCATTCAAGCCACTTAGCTGGCACGGCGATCGGTTTGACTTGCCTTCGGGTGCAACGGGATTTGCTCAAAGTAAGATAACACCCAATCAGGGCTTTTGTTTGAATAATACCGTATGGGCCTTGCAGTTTCATTTAGAAGCGGTCGCAGACTCTGTGCCTGACTTTTATGCGGTGACCGGTGAATTGCCAGAAGGGCAGTATGTTCAAAGCTATGATGACATGGTTAATAATAACTATGTCGCTAACAGTAAACCTGTTATGCATGCCCTGCTTGATGTAATTGATAAGGGATAAGGTGAGCGTTAATTAATTTAATTAAAAAAGGGATCTGACTAGTCAGATCCCTTTTTTGCTTTAGGTTTTACTTTAGCTTGATCGTAAAGTGTTTATACACGGTTTCTTTAATTTCCCATGTGCCGCTGAATCCTTGTTCAACCATAAAGGCATCACCAGGACCAAAGGTCTCAGCCTCACCATCATCAGGCGTAATGACTACGCTGCCAGAAATCATATGAACAAACTCCCAAGCAGCATAACTTGCATGATAAATACCGGGAGTGGCCTCCCAGCAGCCTGAGATCATTGACTCATCTGGACTGGTGTATTCAATCCATGTTTTCATGGTCGGATTACCTTCGATTTTTTTCCAACCATCAAGGTCAGTTTCAATCGGGGTTACGGTTTTATCTATTATCTTAACGAGGCCTGACATCTCTATTCTCCTGAATATGGAAAGTACTTTTATGCTTGTTTAACTTGTGGAATTTCACTTGTATCAGATAGATAAGCTTCCATAGAATCATCTAAAGCATCAATCCATGGTGTGTGATGTTTTGGTGACATCGTACCAGTCATGATGGAGGCATAAGCATGATCACGGAAGGTCATAATATTTTCTTTTTTATGATGTTTCCATTCGAGAAATGCTTGGTTTACTGCCGGTATATCAAACGATGGATAGTCGGTTTCATCAATCAAGCTTTGAATGTAGTCACCTTGATAGGTGTACATTTCTTCAGCAGTTTCAAGTTTTAACTCTCTTTCACGCCACTCCATGCTGTCAGCAGTCATTTCTTCTTTAGTTGCAGGCAGAGGAATACGACCCATAATGATGTCGCGAACATACCATGCTTGAGCATCAAACATATTGAAGCTATACCATTGATCTTGCATACCGATATAGAAGAATTTTGGATTATCTTCCCATGCAACACCACGGTATAAATCGAGTGGCCAGAGACGATTATCGGTTTTAAGGCGTAAATTATCATTAAGGAAAGGGAAGTGATGAATATAACCAGTACACAAAATAATGGCATCGACTTTATTTGATGAGCCATCAGCAAAGTAGGCTGTATCGCTATCAACACGAACTAAATTCGGCTTTTCTTGCCAGTTTTCAGGCCATTTATATCCCATGGGTGCTGTACGGTAACAACTGATTAAGCTTCGCGCACCATATTTATAACATTGAGAACCAATATCTTCAGCCGAATAACTACTGCCAACAAGAAGAATATCTTTGTCTTTAAATTCAAGTGCATCACGAAAATCATGGGCATGTAATACTCGGCCACCAAATTTTTCAAAGCCTTCAAAATAAGGGCCTTTAGGTGTGGAGAAGTGACCAGTACAACAGACAACATAATCAAATTCTTCTGAATAGATAGTGTCGTTAGTGTGATCTTGTACTGTTACCGTGAACATCTCGCTATCTTCATTGTAGTCAACATGACGAATGGCTGAATTGAAGCGAATATACTTTCTAACATCGGCTTTCTCGACTCGGCCTTTAATATAGTCCCATAAGACTTCACGTGGCGGATATGAGGCGATTGCTTTACCGAAGTGTTCTTCAAATGTGTAATCAGCAAATTCAAGACATTCTTTAGGGCCATTAGACCACAAGTAGCGATACATACTGGTATGTACCGGTTCACCATTTTCATCTAAACCAGTCCGCCAAGTGTAATTCCATTGACCACCCCAATCACTTTGTTTCTCAAAACAAACGATTTCAGGAATGTCAGCACCTTTTGCTTGGGCAGATTGAAAAGCTCTGAGTTGTGCCATGCCACTTGGTCCAGCACCAAGTACCGCAATACGTTTTGTCATAGAGAGGCTCCATCATAGTTAATTTAATCTTGAGCTGTGAGTAGACACAGCGCTCAATGCTAAAAGTACCGTTTTTTCTGATGATGAAAAATCCTCTTCATTGGGTATCTCTAAAAGGATAATAAGGGGTAGAACAGTGATTTTAATAGTATAAAATCATTGTTATTCAGTAGCTTGTAGTATGATTCCTTCTACCCCAAGAATCATTCCACTGTCAGAATAAAGGCCGCGACCCTTGTCTTGAACTCTAATTTCACTGCCATCAGCCTGAAATAAGCGGTATTTGAGATCAAATGTGGTTTGATTCTGTAAGGCATATTGAACTTGATCCCAGACATAGGCGGCATCATCTCGGTGAATCATCGAGCCTAAGCAGAGTTGAGATTGGTTTAAGAGTTTTTCTGCACTGTAACCGGTCAAACTCTCGCAGCCATCACTGAGATATTCCATGGTCCAGCTTTTATTATTACGCGCGCGATAGAGCATAACCGGTAAACGGTCGATGAGACTCTGCAAGCTGCGGTGATTGGCATAACGAGTTTGGTCATGACGAACCTGTGAGGTGATGTCACATAGGGTGGCTGATAATGGAAAAATACGATCGCTGTGCATCGGTTGAATACGGACTTCACACCAGCGTATATCTCGGTTGGCAGTGACCAGACGTAACCATAGAGTTTCTTTACTGTCTTGTTTGATGTTTTGCAGCAACTGATTCCAATTTGATCGATCTTCGGGATGAATAAATTGTGAAAAGCTCTGCCGTAAAGCCTGTTCTATAGGGATTGCTGTCATTGTTTCCCAGCAGGCATTGATGTAGTCGACCTGATGGTTGTGATCGAGTATCAATACAATATCACTTAGACTGTTTAATAATTTATGCAGTTGGGTTGATGACACCGTTGAATTAGTTGTTTTTTGTGGCCACTTTATTAATTTCATTTTAGCTTTCCTTGTCTAGTAACTCATCGGAGAGGTTTTGATGAGTCCAGGCCGCCAGCTCTAAGCGTGAATGTAAGTCTAGTTTGCGTAATAGGCTTTTCACATATACTTTTACGGTGCCATCACTGATGCCTAATTCACGGGCAATCAGCTTGTTATTAAGACCTTTTGCTATGAAATAAAGTGTTTCGCGTTCTCGATCGGTCATATTGGCGAGACGATCTTGGGGCTGTTTTCTTTCTTCGAGGTGGTTTTCTCTAAAACGGCCGGCTAATGTGGTGATGGCCTCCGCATTTAATGCAATATTGCCGTTTAGCACTAAAAGCAGTTGGCTTAATATTTCATCAGAAGCGGTGTCTTTTTGTAAGTAACCATTGGCGCCATAGCTTAATGCCTCAAGAATTTTGTCTTGATCAACACAGGCGGTCAGTATGATTATTTTTAGATCATTATTAGATTTTCTGATCTGTTTTAATACTTCAAGCCCTGACATTTCAGGCATTTGTAGGTCGAGAATCAGCAGTTCGGGACTTAATGATTCAAGATTATCAAGTAAGGAATAGGCATTATCATATTCAGCAATGACCTCCATTACATCACTATCATTCAGTAACTCAACTAAGCCTCGGCGGAACAAAGGGTGATCATCGACAACAATCACCGAGATAGCTTGGTTATTCATCGTTTATTTCCGATATTGAGCGTCAGTTCAACCTGGGTACCCTGGGGTTGCCGCTGTGTTATCTGTAATTTTGCACCAATCCGTTCTGCTCGTTCATGCATGATCTGCAAGCCAAAACTATCAGTACGTGCGGCGACGGGATCAATACCATGGCCATTATCTTCAATTTGAACATAGAGGGTCTCCATACTCTCTATATATAGAATGATGCTTGCATGAGTGGCATGAGAATGACGAACAATATTGCTCAGACTTTCGCGGATGATGTAAATGATCTGCATTGCCTGTTTGGAGTTTATATTTTCAGAGACCAAGCGGTTATCCAGATCGAAGACAATGGCGGACTGGTGTTCAAATTCTTTGATTGAATTAGTGACCGCTTCGGAGAGATTGTCACTTTGTAGAGTCAGACGAGAGGAAACGATCAACTCGCGTGTTTGATGGTAAGCGCAGTGGGTATAGGTCGCCAAGTCTTCGGTGATGGATTTGAGTTCTTGGTGTGGAGGCCGTTGGCATAATTTATCCAGCTTGGCACTTTTTAGTTTTAAATAGCCCAAGATTTGAGCGAGTGAATCGTGCAGTTCGGCGGCATAGCTTGAGCGTTCGGACTGGATTGCGGTTCTGATTTTAGACTGGGTCTGACACCAGGCTTTAATACCCCTGCTTAAACTGTCCTGCAAAGAAGTCGTTTTCCATTTAAGTTGTTTCACATTGGCAAGTTGTTGATCAAATAAATACAGCAACCAAATGGTGTGCTGCTCATGATCAAATAAGCGAACAGGCACAAGGTTTACAGCCTCATTATTGATAGTTAATTCTAATACTTCGGTTTCAGCAGGTTTTTTAATAGTGAAGTGGTGATGCAGAGTATTAGTCAGATTATGAGGAAGAGAAGCTGATCGTCCATGATGAAGAGTGCTTTCAGAGGTTGATGGATTACTGAACAGCACCAATATGGACAGCTGGTTTTGTTTTGATAAGGAGCTATTTAGTTGGGCTTCTACTGGGCTTAGAATATCAGGCAGCGTGTCACTGATATCATCTGCACATGCCAATTTAAAAGCAAGACTACTATAATCTTGGCTTATAAAGACTTGTTTTTGGGCACTATGGTCAGCATTGTTATTGAACAACCATTCTAAACTACCGAGCCAGTTTTTTAATTTAAAGTACATTGTTTAACTTCCCTTACTTTCATATCAAGTAAGTCAATATGATTTATATCAATGTCTTACAGCACCATTTATGCCACTTTAGCTAGATTAACTACAAAGGGGTATCTCATCATGAGGATTGCCTTAAGTTACCGTGGGTAAATATTATTTATCATAAAGAAATTTTTGGTGGTGTAAAAAATCAGTGGTTATTGATGCACTTTTTTATGTCATTTATCACGATTACGCACCAGTCATGATCATAAACAGGCCCACAGCGCTTAGGATTAAAAACATGTCACAAAATATAGCGGAAGAAAAGCAAGGTGATACTTACTTAAATTTTCTGCAAGCAGTAGAAAGTAAGCAATATAGGGTTGATGGTCAGGGCGCTATCCGATTAGTGTTAAATGCTGAAGATAAGCTTCATATTGCGAGTCAGGATGGAGAGCAGGGCTGTGAATTAATTGTTTTAGATCATCAGGGTCAGGTTGCAGCAAATTTGTTAAGCGATCATAAGACCTGTCAATCTATTAATATCAAACAACAGCTTCAACAGTCTGGTTCTGCCTCGATGATGCTTAACTCACAATTTAATGCATGGCAGATTGAAACCGAACACCTGCAGCAGGTGTTAGCGTTTGATGGTGGTGAAACTCTGGAGTTAACAGCGAAAGAGTCTGTGCTGGTGGTGGTGGTGGCTGCCGGAAAAAACATGCTGATTGATCAGCATAATCCACCGACTGAGCTAACAGTTACTATCAATTATGCTAACCCAGTCGAAGAAGTGTTGCCTGAACCCTTAGCTGAAGTAAAAACAGAGATTCGTATTGATAAAGCTACTGCACAAACCTATGAAGTAAAAGCGGGAGAATGGATACAAATCATTGATGTTTCTGGCAAGCAGTGTTCGGACTTTATCGCTTTTGATAAAGCGGCGCTAGAAAATGGACAGGAAGTTGGCTTGGATGCAACGGCAACTCGAACTATCATGGGATTGAGTAACCCTGTGCCGGGCTTGCACTCACGTTTCCTTGGGCCCGATATGATGTCGATGGTTGAAGTTGTGCAAGATACGGTTGGTCGCCATGATAGTTTTTTGTTTGCCTGTACCGCTAAATATTATGAAGATAGTGGCTATTTTGGCCATGTCAGCTGCAGTGAAAACTTCAATACTGTTCTGGCACCTTATGGTATTAAGGCACGAGCAGGTTGGCCAGCCATTAACTTATTTTTTAATACTGGCATTGAACCCTGTGGCACGGTCTTTATGGATGAGCCATGGTCGCGGGCTGGTGATTACGTGTTGATGCGGGCAGAAAAAGATCTGCTCTGTGCTTCATCTGCCTGTCCTGACGATATTGATCCTGCCAATGGCTGGGTTCCCACTGATATTCATGTCCGTATTTATGATGCTGAGCATCACTTTCCACGATCCATTGCCCACCGAATAAGTGCTGAGGAGCAACCAAGAATGACTAAAACATCGGGTTTTCATAATCGAACAGCCGCATTAACATCAAAATTCATTGAATATGCAGGATACTGGGTCGCTTCTGAATATCAAGGATGGGGAGCAACAGCAGAATACTTAGCCTGTCGTGAACGAGTTGCATTACTGGACTTAACACCGTTACGTAAGATTGAAATAACTGGGCCAGATGCGGTTGGTTTTTTGCAGTATGTTCTAACTCAAGATGTGCGAAAAATGGCCGTTGGTGAAATTGCTCACTCTGCAGTGTGTTTAGAAACAGGGGGAATGATTGATGATGGTACGATATTCCGGATGAGTGAGCATGCTTATCGCTGGTTCTGTAGTGATGACTATAACGCGATATGGATGATTGAAAAGGCTAAGCAAAAAGGCTTTAAAGTTAGTATTCGAAATGCGACTGATCAGATCCATAATTTAGCTGTTCAAGGTCCCAACAGTCGTGAATTATTGAGTCAAATAATCTGGACTTCTGAGAGCCAAACGAGTGTAGAAAAATTGAAATGGTTTCACTTTACTCTTGGTCGACTGGGTGGCCCAAGCGGACCACCTGTTATGGTTTCTCGGACGGGTTATACCGGAGAGTTGGGTTATGAAGTTTGGTGTCACCCTGATTCAGCAGAAGCAGTGTGGGATGCTATTTGGCAAGCAGGTCAAGCCTTTGATATTGCACCAATGGGCTTTGATGCCTTAGATATGTTACGTATAGAAGCGGGCCTAAGCATGGGTGACTATGAGTTTAGTCATGATGTAACCCCATTTGAAGCGGGAACAGGTTTTAGTGTTCCCTTAACGAGCAAACAAGAAGATTTTATCGGCCGTGAAGCATTAGCTCGCGAACACCCAGAAAGTAGACATAAACTTATGGGGCTCATTCTGGAGGGAGTTGAAGCTGCCACACATGGTGACTTAGTTTATCAAGGTCGTTTCCCTGTAGGTATAGTCACTAGTGCCTGTATGTCGCCATTATTGGGTAAACAAATCGCCCTGATTCGCGTTGCTCCAGACTACGCCAAACTGGATACGACTTTAGAAATAGGAAAACTCGATGGCATTCAAAAGCGTTTAAGCGGTAAGGTCGTTAAATTACCATTTTATGATCCTAAGCGAACAAAGCTACTATCGTGAAAGAGCTAATTTAGTTAAAAGATATCTGTTATTCGTTGTAGTGAATAACGGATATCAGCTTGATTGGGACCTCTAATAACTTAAGCGGGCCATGTGGAATATTGCCATCAAAGACTAGACTATCCCCTGCCTCCATTACATATTCACTTTTACCGTGTTGATATAGGAGCTTACCTTCAACTAGATAAATAAATTCCTCCCCAGGATGAGCAAAAGTTGGAAACACCTCAGCTAGATCATCCATTGTAATTAAGAAGGGTTCTACATTACGTTTTCCACCGCGCTGGTATGCGAGTAGATGGTATTTATGTCCCTTCTTGGTTCCGCGCCCAACGACTTCTAGTCCCTGACCTGATTTAGTAAAGTGAGCATTGCTATCAGGCTTATCATATTCCTGAAAAAGCTGAGATAAAGTTAGCCCAATGGCACCACATAGTCGTTGTAAGGTCTCAAGACTTGTTGCTACTTGAGCATTTTCAATTTTACTCACCATGCCTTGGCTAATTTCAGAAAGTTGGGCTACATCAGCTATTTTTAAACCAGCCTCTTGTCTAGCTTGCTTGACTTTCATGCCTATATATTGGTCCAGAGCAAATGTACTTCCAGTCAATTTATTCATTTTTATACCTGTTGTTAAGCACTGTTATTGTGCGGTCATAGAGGCTACTTGCACAAGTGTAGTGCAGCCCTTGTTTCAGAATTACTTTTAAACAGTTCAAGTTTTCATTCTTGTTTCAATTAAACCCCATGAAAATGCCCTTCAAGAATATTTATTTCCTATAAGGAAAACTGTGGCACAGGGGTTGCAATGAATTATATGAAAAATAATTTACCAATAGTAAAAATAATTTAAATAACAAAACTAAGTATATGTTAAGAACACAATTAAGGAACTAATAATGGATCCAGAAAAATTTGTAGAAGAAAATGATATTAAATATGTATTAGCACAGTTTGTCGATATTCATGGTGTAGCTAAAACAAAATCAGTCCCATCTAATCATATTATGGACGTGATTGAAGATGGAGCAGGTTTTGCCGGATTTGCTGTCTGGGGACTAGGCATGGAACCACATGGTCCTGACTTTTTAGCAAAAGGTGATCCAAATACTTTGACGACAGTTCCTTGGCAACCTGGTTATGCACGTATCGCTTGTGATGGGTATGTCAATGGTGAGCCATACCACTATGACAGCCGAGTAGTGATGAAAAAGCAGGTAGCAAAGTTAGCCGATAAAGGTTGGACATTAAATACTGGTTTAGAGCCTGAGTTTAGTTTGTTTCAGCGAGGTGAAGATGGTTTATTAACGCCAGCCGATTCGACGGATACTTTAGATAAACCTTGTTATGACTATAAAGGTTTATCGCGTTCACGAGAGTTTTTAGAAACCTTTGTAGAGTCGTTACAGAAGGTCGATATGGATGTATACCAAATTGATCATGAAGATGCGAATGGTCAATTTGAAATTAACTATACATATAGTGATGCACTGACTTCTGCTGATCGTTTTACCTTTGTTCGTATGGCTGCAGGTGAAATAGCCAATGACTTGGGCTTAGTGTGTTCATTCATGCCGAAACCATCATCAGACAGAACGGGTAATGGTATGCATTTCCATTTATCAATTAGCGATGGCGAGAGTCCTAATATTTTCCAAGATGATAGTGATGCTAATGGCATGGGATTATCTGAAACAGCTTATCAATTTATGGCTGGTCTTCTCCATCATGCAAAAGCATTGTGTGCAATTTCAGCTCCAACGGTTAACTCATATAAACGTTTAGTAGTGGGAGGATCAGCATCGGGTGCAACATGGGCGCCAGCCTATATTTGTTACGGTGATAATAATCGTTCAGCAATGGTACGTGTGCCTTATGGTCGATTAGAGTTCCGTCTTCCTGATTCTGGTTGTAACCCTTATTTAGTTCATGCAGCCATTATCGCTGCTGGACTCGATGGTATTGAAAAGGGAATGACTGCAGGCAAGCCAGTTAATGAGAATTTATATGGTATGTCAGAAGAAGAATTAGAGGCGAATAGTGTCGGAATACTTCCTCAAAATTTAAATGAAGCAATCGATGCTTTAGAAGCTGACACTGTACTAACCGAGGCCTTAGGCTCAGAAGTGATGGCAGAATTTATCAAGCTTAAGCGTGATGAATGGATTGACTATAGTCGCCATGTATCTGACTGGGAAGTCAGTCGTTATTCAGAGTTTTTCTAGAAAGTTGTAATGGAGAAGTAATTATGTGTGGAATCGTGGGGCTTTATTTAAAAAATAATAAATATGAAACGCGACTGGGAGAATTGTTTACTCCTATGTTAGTCGCTATGACTGAGCGAGGGCCTGATAGTGCTGGCTTTGCAATTTATGGTGATGAAGTGGCTGATGATTGGGTGAAGATCACCTTACGCCATGCCGATCTTACTTATGCTTGGAAGGTTTTATCTGAAGGGCTTAAAAGTAGCTTAAGTGCAGAAGTAGACTGGTTTAAGAATGATCGTGTCGCTGTTTTCAAGGTGAAGGCTGAGGAACAGAGTGTTATTGATTACTTGGAGAAATATGCACCAGAAGCATTAATTCTGAGCACGGGTAAATCAATTGAAATTTTAAAAGAAGTTGGTTTACCAACTGATATTTCAGATTCATTTAACTTACCAAAAATGCAAGGCACACACATTATTGGTCACACTCGTATGGCAACAGAATCTGCTGTCACAATGGCGGGTAGTCATCCGTTTTCAACAGGTGAAGATCTGTGCCTTGTCCATAACGGATCGTTATCTAATCACAATCGTTTACGTGAGACCTTACAGGATGCTGGGATTAAGTTTGAAACGGAGAATGACTCTGAAGTAGCAGCTGGTTATCTAGCTCATCAATTACAAATGGGAAAATCCCTAGCTGAAGCACTTGATAGTGCACTAGAAGATCTAGATGGTTTTTACACTTTCACAATTGGCACTAAAGATGGTTTTGCAGTTATGCGTGATCCAATTGCATGTAAACCAGCCGTGATAGCTGAAACAGATGATTATGTTGCAATGGCATCAGAATACCAAGCATTAACAACATTACCAGGAATTGAAGATGCAAAGGTCTGGGAGCCAGAAGCAGCAAAATTATATGTTTGGGAACGGAACAGTCACTAGGGGCTTAACAATGAAAACAATAGATCTGGCAGTACAGTCTGTCACGGATTTGAACAGGGAATTACACGCTCAAGCCGATAAATTAAATGAAAAGGATTGGTTCGTAGAGAATCCTAAAGGACAACATAATATAGCTGTTGGTCTGGATGAAGAAATAAGTGTTGATATCAAAGGTCCTACGGGGTATTACGCTGCAGGAATGAATAAAAAGGCTACTGTCACTATTCATGGTAATGCAGGACAAGGTGTGGCCGAAAACATGATGTCAGGCAAAGTACATGTGACAGGTAATGCTTCGCAATGTGCTGGAGCTACAGCGCATGGTGGTTTATTAGTGATTGATGGCGATGCAGGCGCACGTTGCGGAATCTCTATGAAGGGCATCGATATTGTTGTTAAAGGTAGTATTGGTCATATGAGTTGCTTTATGGGACAAGCTGGAAACCTTGTTGTATGTGGTGATGCAGGTGAAACATTGGGTGATTCCCTTTATGAAGTGCATATTTACGTCAAAGGATCGGTTGATTCATTGGGTGCAGATTGTATCGAGAAGGAAATGCGACAAGAGCATATTGATGAGCTTCAAGGCTTATTAGATGCTGCAGGTGTTGATGATGAGCCAAGTTTATTCAAACGCTATGGTTCAGCACGTCAGTTATACAACTTCCAAGTTGATAATGCTTCAGCCTATTAATTCAAGGAATAACTATGAGCAATAACGATAAGAAATATGAAAATGGCTTACGTGAATCAGCTACGTTTGATAGAAAAACAATTGATGATATTCAACGTGCTGCTGATACCGGTATTTATGATATTCGAGGGTTCGGTGCTAAACGAAAAGTACCCCACTTTGATGATTTACTATTTTTAGGGGCGAGTATGTCTCGCTATCCTTTAGAAGGGTACCGTGAAAAGTGTAATACCAAAGTGACACTGGGTACGCGTTTCGCTAAAAACCCAATTGAATTAGATATTCCCGTCACCATTGCTGGGATGAGCTTCGGTGCTTTATCTGCCAATGCGAAAGAAGCATTAGGACGTGGAGCATCGATTGCTGGTACATCGACCACTACAGGTGATGGAGGCATGACGCCTGAAGAGCGCGGTCAGTCAAAGAACTTAGTGTATCAATACTTGCCATCTCGCTATGGCATGAACCCTGATGACTTACGTAAAGCTGATGCGATTGAAATAGTACTAGGCCAAGGTGCAAAACCTGGCGGCGGCGGTATGTTGTTAGGGCAAAAAGTGACAGAACGTGTTGCTGGAATGAGAACCTTACCTATTGGTGTTGATCAACGTTCTGCTTGTCGTCACCCAGACTGGACAGGGCCTGATGATCTTGCAATTAAGATTTTAGAGCTACGCGAAATTACCGACTGGAAAGTACCGATTTATATCAAAGTGGGTGCAACGAGAACATACTATGATGTGAAGCTAGCCGTGAAAGCAGGGGCTGATGTTATTGTTGTGGATGGCATGCAAGGTGGTACAGCAGCAACACAAGAAGTCTTTATTGAGCATGTGGGTATTCCAACGCTGGCTGCAATTCCTCAAGCGGTGCAAGCACTGAAGGAAATGGGTATGCACCGTAAAGTTCAGTTAATTGTCTCAGGAGGTATTCGGAACGGTGCTGATATAGCTAAATGTATGGCATTAGGTGCTGATGCGGTCGCTATTGGTACTGCAGCCTTAGTTGCTCTTGGCTGTAATGATCCAAAATGGGAAGAGGAATATAACAAGATTGGTTCTGCTGCTGGTTTCTATGATGATTACCAAGATGGTAAAGATCCTGCAGGTATTTCAACGCAAGATCCTGAGTTGTCAAAACGAATGGATCCTGTTGCTGGAGGGCGTCGACTTGCCAATTTCTTGAGTGTATTAACCATGGAAGCACAAACGCTTGCAAGAGCCTGTGGTAAAAGTGATTTGCGTAACCTTGAGCCAGAAGATTTAGTTGCTCTAACAATTGAGGCTTCAGCAATGGCACGTGTACCACTGGCAGGAACTAGTTGGATTCCTGGTCAAACGGGCTTTTAGCAGAGGATAAACGTATGCCATTTGCTCTACTAAAGTATGGTTTGAAAGATGATTTTCCATTTGAGAAGGATCCTGATCTGCCGCTACCAACAGATCTTAAGCGTCATTATGATGTGGTGATTATTGGGGCTGGAGGTCATGGCCTTGCCACCGCGTATTATTTAGCCAAATATCACGGTATTACCAATGTAGCTATTTTGGAAATGGGCTATCTCGCCGGCGGTAATATGGCGCGTAATACTGCGGTAATACGCTCAAATTATCTTACATCAGAAGGTGTTAGTTTCTATTCTGAATCAGTCAATATGTACAAAGGTCTTGCTAACGAGTTTGACTTTAACATTATGTACTCACGTCGAGGCCAGTTAACGCTGGCACAAAGTGAGGCTGCAGTACGAGGTTTTCGTCAGCGTTCAGAGGTCAATAAACATTTTGACGGTGATACAGATTTAATCGGCCCTGATGATATTCGTCAGTTAGTTCCTACCTTGAATATGAATGCTGGAGGCCTACCGGTCTTGGCTGGTCTTTGGCATCGTGATGGCGCGACAGCACGTCATGATGCAATAGCATGGGGTTACGCTAAAGGTGCAACTCAGCGTGGTGTAGAGATTCATCAGCAAACTGAAGTAACTGATGTAATCGTAGAGAATGGACGAGCTACTGGCGTTAAAACTAATCGCGGTCAAGTGAATGCTGGTGTCATTATTCAGGCGGTAGCTGGTCGAAGTTCCTTATTGGCTGCTAAAGCAGGATTTCGGATGCCAATAACCTCCTATCCTTTGCAAGCAATGGTGACACAACCCGTCAAACCATTCCTTGATCCTTTAGTTAGTTCACCAGCACTTCATTGTTATGTGCAACAAACAGGACGGGGAGAAATTGTATTAGGAGGAGGATCTGATCCTTATCCTCTCTATAGCACTCGTTCGACACTTCCGATGAAAGAGGAGGTGCTGACTAATGCGGTTAAGTTATTCCCATTTATGGCAAATTTAAGATTACTACGCCAGTGGGGAGGAATTGCTGATATGACCTCTGACTACAGTCCCATTATGGGAATAAGTCCGGTAGAAAATTACTATTTGGATGCTGGTTGGGGTACATGGGGATTCAAGGCGACACCTATCGCAGGTAAAACGATGGCTGAATTAGTAGCAAGTGGCGGTATTGTCCCCGACTTGATTAAACCATTTTCTATGGAACGGTTTAATCGTTTTGTCCAAGTTAATGAAATGGGTGCGACAGCAGCTAGTCACTAGAATTAGTATGGATGAACGATGCCCTCCCTGTTGCTATCAGCAATTATATTTTACATCTTCTAACCTGATCGGTTGTGATTTAGATATAGGTTGAAGTTATTAGAACAAAAAATAATTTTCAGGAAATAGAACAATGAAAATTTTAACTTGCCCATTAAACGGCCCGAGAAATATTAATGAGTTTACCTATGGTGGTGAAGTCAAAAACATGCCTGATCCGAATGAATGTTCAGATGAAGAATGGGCTGATTATGTTTTTTTTCATGACAATTTGGTTGCAGTTGTAAAAGAGTGGTGGTTGCACAGTCCATCAGGCTATTGGTTTATAGCAGAACGTCATACTGCTAGTGATGAAATCATACGTACTTATGACCCACGAGAAATTTTTAATGAACGCATTGAGTTCAGTCAGGTAGGAGTATAAAGCATGAATGAGTCATTTCGCTTTGATGCACCAGTAGGCACGTTGATTAAGCGTGATAAACCATTAATATTTGAATTTGAAGGAAAACAGTATCAAGGCTATGAAGGCGATACATTAGCTAGCGCATTATTAGCAAATGGTCAGTGGATGATGTCTCGCTCATTCAAGTATCACCGTCCACGAGGCCCTTTAACCTTAGCGGGGCAGGATGCGAATACTCTAGTTCAACTAGGTGGTGAACCGAATGTACTGGCAGACCGTCAGCTATTAACAGGTAATGAGGCTGTTTTTGGACAAAACTATGTTGGTAGTCTAGAAAATGACCGTGATGCCTATATGGATAAATTGGGACGTTTTTTGCCAGTTGGGTTTTATTACCGCTCTTTTTTTAGACCCCTCGGTATCTGGGATAGTTGGGAAAAGCTGATTCGAAAAAAAGCGGGCTTAGGCGTCGCTGATCTTGATTTTCAGCCAGAGTATTACGATAAAAAATACCTTTTCCATGATGTGGCAGTTATTGGAGCTGGAGCTGCAGGTTTGACAGCAGCACTCACTGCGGCAAATGCTGGTGCAAAAGTGATCTTAGTTGAAGAAAACCCTAATTTAGGAGGTGCGCTTGCTTATCACCAGTTTACCGAAAATGAGTTTTCGGGTGAACTTTACCAGCGATTGCTCATGGAAGTTGAAGATCATAAGAATATTGAGGTGTTTTTGAATGCAACCTGTAATGCGTGGTTTGTAGATAATTACTTGCCTATTATTCAAGGTAAAAGGATGTACAAGGCTAGAGTTAAACAGTGCATTGTAGCTACAGGAAGCCTAGAGCAACACGTGGTGTTCAGAAATAATGATCTTCCTGGTATCGTCATGTCCAGCGCAGCTGAGCGCATGATGGCACTCTATGGCATTCGACCAGGTCACGCTGCTGTAGTACTAGCAGGTAATGATCATGCACTTAATACCGCATTAATGTTAAAACAACATGATGTCGAGGTCAAAGCAGTTATAGACATGCGAAGTGAGGGCGGGGATAAACGAGTTTTATCTGCACTTTTTGAACAAGATATTCCTTATAAAGCAGGTTATACGGTTTACGAAGCAATAGGCCAGAAAAAAAATAAACATATTAAAGCAGTTGATGTTCGAGCCATTATTGCTTCTGGCGAAGTTGGTGAAGATTCAGAAATTATTGAGTGTGACATGCTATGTATGTCGGCAGGCTTTATGCCGACTTATCAGTTACTTTGTCAGGCTGGCGGTAAACTAGCTTATGACGATGCTCAAGCACGTTTTAGAATTGAAAACCTGCCTGCTAATCTTCATATTGCTGGAGCAGTTAATAGTATTCACAGCCTTGATGCAGTTATTGCCGACGGAAGAAGAGCGGCTGTTAACGTGCTTAATTTATTAAGCTTAAGTACTGAAAAACCAGAACTTGTTGAGTGCAAATTAAAAACAAACTTTGACTGGCCTATTTTTAAACATCCCAAAGGTAAAGACTTTGTTGACTTTGATGAAGATTTACAAGTTAAAGATATTATTAATTCAACTCGGATCGGCTATCGTGACGTACAACTAGTTAAACGTTACTCAACTGTTGGAATGGGGCCATCGCAAGGGCGACACTCTGCATTACCTACTGCACGATTAATTGCAAAAGCAACAGATCGTAGTGTTAATGAAACAGGAGTTACAACAGCAAGACCACCGTTTGCACCAGAAAAATTAGCACACCTTGCTGGTCGTGGGTTTTCACCAACAAAACGTACTCCTATGCATCAGCGTCATTTGGAATTAGGTGGGCAGATGATTAATGTCGGAGGATGGCAGAGGCCAGCTTATTATGGTGCTACTGAACAAGATAAAACGTCTATATATAATGAAGTGAAACATGTGCGAAATCATGTAGGCATTATGGATGTATCTACGCTCGGCGGAATTGATGTTAGAGGTCCTGATACGGTTGAATTCTTAAATAGAATTTATACCGTTAACTTTACTAAGCAGCCAATTAACCAAACTCGTTATGCAATGATGGTAAATGAGCATGGTGTAATGTCTGATGATGGTATTGCAGCTAGGTTAGCAGATGATTACTTCTATCTTAGTGCTACAACAAGCGGTGTTGATCGTGTTTTTCGTGACATGAAAAAATGGAATGCACAGTGGCAATTAGATGTAGATATAGCCAATGTAACTACTGCTTTTGCCAAAATTAATGTCGCAGGTCCAGATGCTCGTAAAGTATTAGAGAACCTGACAGGCGATATTGATTTAAGTGCAGAGGCTTTTCCTTACTTAGCTTATCGAGAAGGTCATGTTATTGGTGTGCCAGCACGCGTATTACGGGTAGGATTTGTAGGGGAGCTAAGTTTTGAAGTTCACGTGCCCGCTCGTTTTGGTGAAGCTTTGTGGGATGCACTTGTAGATGCTGGTAAGCCATTTAATCTGAAACCATTTGGGGTTTCAAGTCAACGCATACTACGTTTGGAAAAAGGGCATTTCCTAATTAGTCAGGATACTGATGGCATGACTCATCCAGGTGAGATTGATATGACTTGGGCACTAAAAGTTAATAAGCCATTTTTTGTTGGCAATCGATCAGTGGATATTGTTTTGGCACAGCAACAAAAACGTAAATTGGTTGCCTTTACTTTACCAACGAGCACAAGTAAACCTGAAGAAGGTAATTTGGTTTTAAAAGGTGATGCTATAAGCGGTAACGTCACATCTTGTGATTATTCACCGACATTAGATAGCACTATTGGTCTGGCCTATGCGGACATAGATCAAAGTCGAGTAGGTCAGACAATTCCTATTCGAGTTGATGGCGGCGAGGTTGTTAATGCAACGATAGTGCAGAGACCTTTTTATGATGCATCTGAACAGCGTCAGGAGTTATAACATGACATCACAATCTAATATTGCACGAAGTCCGATTTCAACACAGATTACTGTACAGCAAGACAAAGTGTTTCCCGTTAACCAAACTGGTTCATTTTGGGTCGACCTATCATTACAGACTAAAACAGGTCTTAGAGGAAAAAAGGCTTCTGAGGTAATTCAGCAGGCAGGTTTTATATTACCTTCCAGTCCAAATCAGGTGACTGACAGCGAGCAGGGTTCAGTTCTGAGATTGTCAGAAAATGAATATTGGCTACTTGCTAATTTTGAAGAAGAATTACCAGATCTTATGAGCAATGATGAATGTTATTCTCTGTTTTGCCAAGATAGTCACGCTTGGTTTGCATTCAAGTCGCCCTTTCAGGCTGATGTGATGGCAAAAGTCTGTGGGGTAGATTTACGTGAATCAGCCTTTCCATTAGGGACCATTGCTCAGACAGTCGTTGCTGGAGGTAATGCGATCATCGCCCATCACACTATTGGTCAAAAGCCACTATTTTCTATTCTTTGTGATCGTTCTGTTGCAGATTATATTTGGACAGTGATGTTAGATGCTATGGATGAATTCAATGTCAAACCAGCTAGTTCAGCTAGTCTGACATTATAACTAGGATTAGATGATGAATATGCCTGATGTTACTGTGCTGGAAGATGTGCAAAACACCCCTGATAAAAGACGCAGAACTATCGATAAGGTTGGCGTTAAATCGTTGAAGTATCCAGTTTTTTATCAAACTCATGACGAGTCGCCAATACGTGTAGTGGCTGATTTTAGTATGTATGTCAGCTTACCTCATCACCTCAAAGGTACACATCTGTCACGGTTTATAGAGTTGCTAGAGAGGCCTGATACTGTTTTTTCTATACATACTATGCCTCAGTTTATGAACGATTTGCTCAGTTTATTAGATGCTGAACATGCATTTGTGAGCTTAGAATTTCCATTCTTTATGCATAAGACAGCACCTGTTTCAGGCGCGAAAAGTATGATGGATTACACTCTAACATTAATGGCTGAACAAACGGAAACTTATAATTTGTCTGTTAAATTAGAGATACCTGTGACTAGTTTATGTCCATGTTCAAAAAAAATCTCTAGCTATGGTGCTCATAATCAACGATCAATGGTGACTGTGACAGTTAAACTAACGCAACCGATAGAAATAGAAGACTTAATCAGACTTATTGAAAAACAGGCATCAAGTCAGCTCTATGGTTTATTAAAAAGGCAGGATGAAAAATTCGTAACTGAGTATGCATACAATAACCCTAAATTTGTAGAGGATCTTATTCGTGACGTTGCTGACGTTATAGAGGCAATTCCTGCGGTAAATAGATTTATGGTTGAATGTGAAAACTTTGAATCCATCCATAACCATTCTGCATATGCTTTCATCGATGCCATGTAAATTTGTGTGACACCTAACCGTCCTTATATTGCAGAGTCGAAACCTTATAACTGTCTAAGATGAATATTAATTATAAAATTAACGAGAGCATTAGCACGAAGCAATTTATACAATTATTGAACAGCTGTTCTCTAGGAAAGAGGAGGCCACTAGAGAACCTTGAGTGTATGGAAGGTATGGTTTCTAATAGTAATCTTATGGTGACGGCTTGGGATTCGGACCTGTTAATTGGGATTGCACGATCGATAACAGATTTTCACTATGCCTGTTACCTTTCAGACTTGGCAGTATCTAACAAATATCAAAAAAGAGGAATTGGTAGAGAGTTGCAGAAAATTACACGGCAACAACTCAGATCTAGTTGTAAGTTAATTTTAATAGCTGCACCTGATGCTAATACTTATTATGAACATCTTGGCTTTAGTAATAACCCTCGTTGC
>CALCCU010000111.1 GCA_937900515.1 uncultured Gammaproteobacteria bacterium
AAGTATTTGCTTTCATCGTATATCTCCATTTATACGTTTTAACTTGTATTTAAAGCTTATGAATGAATCCCCATCCACTAACCATTTAGATTTATTCTTCTTATCTGTACAAGAGTTCACATCCAACCAAAACTTTAAGTCTGATAAGTCATTACCACCCCGAGCCAGTGAGGGTTGCGTTGTGTAGTAGTCAATATACTGGGCCAGTACTTCGTTCGTTTCGGTATCTATCATCTTTTTCGTGAACGATATACCAGACTTTTTCTCGTGTTGTCTGCCAAACAAAACGTTGATTGAGTGGCACTCGGGTGATGTTGCCATCATGTTGCCATGTGGCATTTTCAACCGGTGTTAATGTTTCTGCTATATCTGGGTTTTCTTTTTTCCACTCTTCTATAGTTTTATAAACAGTGAAACCTGCATTGTTTTCGCATTGATAGCTGTGTAGCCCATAAACAGGAATTAAGTCCCAGAAAACAAGGTTATACATAACTAATGCTGCAATTAATCCTGTTGTTCCCGGTCGATTACCTGACTTATCCGCCCATGATATAGCTGCAATAATTACAGCTATTGAAATCAATATGTATAAAAATAATGCACCAAAAACCATTAAGCCCAACATATGTACTCCTTTGGAAAGACAAAAGGGGACAGATTTATTTTTCTACTCATTCATCTCTCCCTAATACTCTCTTGCTTATAACGCAGTAAAGGCGCCAAGAAAAACTCAATAATTCGTCGTGTACCCGTTTTCACTTCTGCCGTCACTGCCATGCCGGGCATGAGCCTGACTTCTCTATTGTCGACTTGAATGGTGTTCTTTTTCATGAGTAAGTGCATGCCGTAAATCAGCCCGCGTTGTTCATCTACCGTGGCATCATTAGAGATGGTGGTAACTTCTCCATCAATCAGGCCATATTTGGTAAACGGGAAGGTGTGGATTTTGATTTCTGCATTCATGCCTTCTTGTACAAAGCCAATGTCTTTATTTTCTAAAAACACTTCCACTTCGAGTTGTTCTTCATTGGGCACAATCAGCATCAGTTGTTGGGCTTCCATCACGACACCGCCTACGGTATTGATACTCAGTTCTTGTACTTGACCTGATACGGGGGCGTAGAGAATTTGTTTGGCATTAAGATCGGTAGCTTTTGCTAGTTCTTCTTGTAATGAGGCCAGTTGACGTTGTAAGTCCGTCATTTGAGTTAAGGTGTCGGCTTTAGTTTGCGCTGTTAAGGTGTTGAGCTGTTCTCTAATGCCGTTTTCTGAGGCTTGGAGCTGGCTTAAACGATGGCGCTGCGCCGCTAAATCTTGTGTTTGTTCGATACGCTCTTGTTCTAATACTAGGTATTCGGTTTCAGGGATAAGCTTTTTGTCATAGAGCCCCTGCATGGTATCGGCTCGTTTTTTAATAATGGGCAGGGTTTGTTCTAGTTTATTGATTAAGGCTTGGCTGCCAGCTTGTTCTGCCTTGATTTCGGTAAGGTTACTTTGCAAGTTATGACGTTGCGCTTGGTATTGCTGCCATTGTTGCCAAAGTAGACGTTTATGCAATGGGTGAAAGCGTGCATTTACAACAAGTGAGTTTAGGCCTGTATCCATTAAATCAGTATTCTATCCTTAGAATGAAGATAGGCTTGGCACGACCTACCTTTGTTAAGTTTCTAAACTATATCAGTTTTTTTACCTTTTGAACTAGGAATCCATCCTCAAAAATATTTCTTTCGATTAAAGTCATCGGTGAATAAATTCAAATATATTATCGTCTACGCGGTTTACTAGGCTTTCGCTTTAAAGCTTTACCTCGCACATGTTGCGTTCTAAAACTCTTAGATGCAGGCTTTTGATATGCTTTCTGACTTACTCGTTTGCCTTCACCCTGCTCACCTGTTCCCGCTGGTTGCCATGTTGGAATGAGGTGCTTTTTACCATTACCAATTAAATCAGCACGGCCCATTTTTTGTAATGCTTCACGTAACATTGGCCAATTTTCTGGATCGTGATAACGTAAAAAGGCTTTATGTAAGCGTCTTACTTTAATGCCTTTAGGCACGCTGATATCACCGCCTTTACGGCGTACTTTACCTAAAGTATTTTTACCTGAGTGATACATTGCTGCTGCTGCTGACATCGGTGAGGGTAAATAGGCTTGCACTTGATCAGCTCGGAAACCGTTTCGTTTCAACCAAATAGCCAAGTTCATCATGTCTTTGTCTGTTGTACCAGGGTGCGCAGCTATAAAGTACGGTATTAGATATTGTTCTTTACCCGCTTCTTTTGAGTACTTATCAAACATTTTCTTAAATGCATCATAAGTCCCAATACCCGGTTTCATCATCTGTTCTAGTGGGCCTTGCTCAGTATGTTCAGGTGCAATTTTTAAATAACCACCGACATGATGTGTAACCAGCTCTTTCACATATTCAGGTGATAGCACTGCAAGGTCATAACGCAAACCTGATGCAATTAAAATTTTCTTAATACCCGGTAAGGCACGTGCTCGCTTATAAAGATTTATCAGTGGCGTATGGTCTGTACCTAAGTTCTTACAGATCCCTGGATAAACACATGAAAGACGACGACAACTTGCTTCGATTTCCTTACTTTTACAAGCAAGTCGATACATATTGGCTGTCGGACCACCTAAATCTGAAATAACACCGGTGAAGCCTGGAGTCGTATCACGAATTGCTTCAACTTCTTTAATAATTGAATCTTCCGAACGACTCTGAATAATACGGCCTTCATGCTCAGTAATTGAACAGAAAGTACACCCACCAAAACAACCCCGCATAATATTGACTGAGAAACGAATCATTTCGTAAGCAGGAATATTTTTATCACCATAAGATTTATGGGCGACACGACTATAAGGAAGATCAAACACCCCATCCATTTCAGCGGTAGTTAGCGGAATTGGCGGCGGATTAAGCCATACATCACGTTCACCATGTTGTTGTACCAAAGCAAATGCATTGCCGGGGTTTGTTTCAAGATGAAGAATACGTGAAGTATGTGCATATAAAATCTTATCTTCTCGCACTTCTTGATAAGCAGGTAACCGTACTACAGTATGTTCTTTATCTGGGTTCTCAGCTCGTTTAACCCGTTTAAACTCAATAACTTGCGCACCATCTTCCAGCTTGTTATTGCTAGAATTAGTTTGTGACTCATCACAACTCTCAGCCGTCTTCATTTGATAAGGATCAATCGGCGGATTAAGTTGGCCAGGCTCATCGACACTGGTTGAATCTTTCTCCCACCAGCCTTCTCGTTGACCATGTTTGGTTATAAATGCTGTGCCACGGATATCCGTCAGCGTTTTAATATCTTCTTTTCGTGCCAGCCTATGAGCAATTTCTACAACTTGGCGCTCGCCATTACCATAAACAAGAATGTCTGCCTTCGCATCCATAATGACACTACGGCGTACTTTTTCTGACCAGTAATCATAATGAGCGATTCTTCGCAGACTTGCTTCAATTCCACCGATAACAATTGGAACACCTTTATAGGCTTCACGACAACGTTGACTATAAGGAACAACACAACGATCAGGGCGTTTGCCACCCTCACCATCAGCAGTATAAGCATCATTACTACGTATACGGCGATCAGAGGTATATCGATTCACCATAGAATCCATATTACCGCCCGTGACACCAAAGAATAAATTTGGCCTACCTAATTGTTTAAAATCTTCAGCACTATTCCAGTCAGGTTGAGAAATGATTCCAACACGAAACCCTTGTGACTCAAGAAGTCGACCAATTAAAGCCATACCAAAACTAGGGTGATCAACATAGGCGTCGCCGGTCACAATAATAATATCGCAGGAATCCCAGCCCAGTTCATCCATTTCTGCACGCGACATAGGCAATTGTGGCGCAACACCAAAGCGGTGAGCCCAAAATTTGCGATTAGAAAAGAGTTCAGGTGCTGCTTGCATAGGACCTCAGTACATGAGAAAGATAAAACTAAAGAGGTATTCTAACAAATCGAGTCAATAACCGAGAGTTTTAATCGGGAATTAATTGACAATGCTGACTTTTGTTCCCAAATGGATATATCTATTTAACTGCTCCACCTCATCATTGCGCATAGCAATACAGCCTTTTGTCCAATCAACAATTTCATGAATTTCAAGTTTATCTTTGGTTTCTTTGCCGATGCCATGAATACCAATAGAACCACCCAAAGCTGTATTTTGAGGTGGTAAGCGTCCCTTCATATGGGCATCTACAATCGCACGGTATTCTTTTTTTGAAATAAGACGGGTTTTAAGTGCTCGTTCTGCATCATCAACACTTGGGTAATTTATCTGTAAAAATAGGTGAAAACGGTCGCTACTTCTTACACGGCTAATGTAATAGGTTCCTAATGGTGTTTTATAGTCGCCTTCTTGTAGTTTGGGTTTACGGCCACCACTACCAAATGCAACCTTATAAGTACGCAGAGTAGAACCATTCTTTTTCACAACTAATTGGTGATCAGAGCGGTCAATTACTAACTCGATAGCCTCACTCGCCTGAGCAGGCGCTAGTGAGGCTAAACTTAAAAACAGTATTACAAAACAAGCTTTCATATTAATTTCACGTTACAAAAAGAAGGCACTGACATAAGTCCTACACTTTTTCATCGTAGTCATCGGCAGTTAGTATAGCTATTTTAAGGAAATAATCGACCAATAAAGCTACTATTTTGTCGCGTCAAATCTTGCAACGATTTAGGTAAATTGATTTCTAAAAATGTTTCTTGCTGTTCAACTCTATTTTTTAGTCGCTTTAAATTTGCCGTAGTCACGGTTTGCATTGTCGCTAGGCCAATCACGTTGCCTTTATTTTTAACTGGCAAAATCATTGTTTTACCATCAAAGCTCTGATTAATACGTGACATTGTTTGATTAAATAGCGGTCTATCACTTCCCCACAAATTAATACTCATAACGCCACGTTCGCTTAAAACACCAGCACAAGAATCAAAAAAAGCTTGCGCACCAACACTAGCGGCCATGCCAACATGATCATAAGCATCAACTAACAGTAGGTCATAACTCACATCACCTTTGTAATACTGTTGCTGCGTAAATAGGTAGCCATCACCAACGTGTATAGTTAAGCGTGGGTCATCACTAGGCACTTGGAAAAATCGGTGTGCAACATCAACAACATCCTGCCGATATTCAATCACATCAATCTTACATTCTGGAAAATGGTGCAAAAGAAATTTAACTAAAGACCCGCCGCCTAAGCCGACTACTAAAACATGTTCAGGATTGTGATTAAGTACTAAACAAGCCATCATGGCTTCGGTATAACTTAACTCTAAAGTATGTGGTGTTAGCAATGACATACTGCTTTGTCTTGGAAACGTACCAAAATGTAATGACCGAGTATTTCCTAAATCAACGACTTCAATCACGCCATCATCTGACTGGGCTTGGTGAACAACCAAACCATCGTAATAAAGCCTCATACTAATTATCGTCCTGCTCGATATATTGCTTAAGTAACCAGCCATTTACTGTTGCGGTTAGTGTTGGCTCTAAGCCTAAAAATTGGTGGTTTGCACCACTTACTTTTCGTTGTTGATAGGCTAAATTACCATTACGCTTCATCATTACTTTTCTTTTTTTAGCAGCCTCTTGGACTAACGTGAAGTCTCTTTCACCTAAAAGATCTAGAATAGGATTTTGGGCTTCTATAAGGTTCGTTATATCGTCAGGGCTAGTTGCTCCAACCAGTACTAAGCCTTCAATTGAACTTATGCTACCTAATAGGCTAATAGCTAATTCACCCCCGCCACCATATCCAAGCAGTATCACTCGCTCAATGGACTTTGCTTCTATAAAACTCAGCGCAGCACTCACTCGTTGTTCATTAGATACAGGGGGTAGAGCTGCCTTTTCATCTGATTTTGATTCATTATTATCTTCTAGCTTGTCATCAGATTGAGTTTGTTCTAATTCTGAGACTTTCGGTTCTACTGCTTGCTCTTCATTTGCCTCAGCACTCATTTCTGTCGCGGCACCTTCAACATCTGGCGACACTTGATCACTCGGTTCTTCAATAAGATAAAGACTAGGTTCAAATGGATAATCTAAGGCTAGCGTTAATGTTGACCAGCCATGCTCTGGAAGAGAATGTCGAAGGGAGCTTATTACTCCCGCGCTATCGAACTCTTCACCAACATCATGTAACAAAATAACGCCACCATACTGCGTCCCTAGTGTTTCTTCAGTAAAAGTAGCATCAATTTTTTGTCCGGCCACATCTAGTGCTTGATAGCCAACCACAGTGCTTTCATGACGAATCATTAAGCCTTCAGATGCCGATGATTCATTCTCTGTTACCGGCTCTTCTGTACTTGCTGCTTCATCTGCAGCCCAAGTAACACTTATCATAAAGCTGCTCATTATTGCGGCAAACAAAATGTGTTTCATTGTTCCCACTTACTTTCTTCCTTAATGGTTGATTATCTATCAGTATAATTCAGCTACATAAATTTACAAAAGCTGAAAAAAAGCATCACTTGAGGTAAAGTATAGGGTTTATACCCGTAAGCACAACATTAACTTAATAAAGAGTAAATACAATGGCTGAATTTAAAATTGCACCCTCAATCCTATCTGCAGACTTTGCCCGCTTAGGTGAAGAAGTGGACAACGTATTAGCATCAGGTGCTGATATTGTTCATTTTGACGTAATGGATAACCACTACGTACCTAATCTAACAATCGGTCCATTGGTTTGTGACGCATTACGTAAACATGGTGTAACTCATGAAATTGATGTGCATTTAATGGTTAAACCTGTTGATCGCATTATTCCTGATTTTGCTAAAGCAGGCGCAACATTCATTACTTTCCACCCTGAAGCATCTGAACATATCGACCGTAGCTTACAATTAATCAAAAACGAAGGTTGTAAAACAGGCTTAGTATTCAACCCTGCAACACCACTTTCATTAGCTGAGCACGTTTTAGATAAAGTTGATCGTATCTTGTTAATGTCTGTTAACCCAGGTTTCGGTGGCCAATCTTTCATTCCTCATACATTAGATAAACTACGTGAAGCTCGTAAAATGATTGACGAAAGCGGTTACGATATCGACCTTGAAATCGATGGTGGCGTAAACGTGAAAAACATTCGTGAAATCGCAGAAGCTGGTGCTCGTACATTCGTAGCTGGTTCTGCCGTATTTGGTGCTGCAAATGCTGATGATCCAAACCAATACGAAACAATCATCTCAGCTCTTCGCGCTGAATTAGCTCAAGCTAAAATCTAAACATGGCGATCAAAAAGCCAGAAATGGTGTTGATTGATCTAGATGGCACGCTAGTAGATAGCGTGCCTGATCTAGCATGGTGTGTCGATGAGACCATGAAGGCGCTAGGTATGCCTCTTCGTGGTGAAGCTAAAGTCCGTAATTGGGTTGGCAATGGTGTACCAAGACTTATCGAACGTGCATTGATTGATCAAATCGATGGTTCTCCATCTGATGAATTATTTGCAAAAGCTTCACCGATCTTTATGGACTTGTATGCTGATAATGCTAGCAAACGTAGTCAACTCTATCCTGCGGTTAAAGAAGGCCTGCAATGGTTAAAAGACCAAGGTATTCGCGTAGGTTGTGTTACCAATAAAGACGAAAAATTTACGCTGACCATTTTAAAAGATTTAGGCCTTTATGATTTCTTTGAAATTGTTATTAGTGGCGATACATTACCACTTAAAAAGCCTGATCCAGCACCACTGTTACATGGGGCAAAATTTTTCGGCATTGAACCCGAAAAAGCAATGATGATTGGCGATTCAATTAGTGATGTTAAAGCATCTCGTGCAGCAGGTTTTTCAATTGTGTGCATGAGCTATGGCTATAATCATGGTGTTGACATCCGGACAGCCAACCCTGATGTAGTTATTGATTCTTTTGCTGAACTAGCTGATGTAATTGATGGAGATTAACGTTTAGTTAAGAGATAGACAGACTTCTATCCCAACTTAAACCTGAGCTAACAACCTATGAACCAAGCCGAATTTGATCAATTAGCCGCACAAGGCTATAACCGTATTCCACTCGCACGTGAAGTATTAGCTGACTTAGATACTCCTTTGAGTACTTATCTAAAGTTAGCTGACGCGCCCTATTCATACTTACTTGAATCTGTTCATGGTGGTGAAAAATGGGGTCGATATTCGATTATTGGTTTGCCTAGTGAAACGATTGTACGTATTACAGGCAAAGATATAGAAGTTAAGCATTGCGGCAAAGTAATTGAACAAACTCAATCAGAAGATCCGCTTAGCTGGATTGAAGACTTCAAAGCACAATATAAAGTACCTGATCTTGATAACCTGCCACGTTTCAACGGTGGTTTAGTCGGTTACTTCGGCTATGATACGGTTAGATATGTTGAGCCACGCCTCGGTGAGTGCCCCAACCCTGATCCATTAGGCTGTCCAGATATTTTGTTAATGGTATCAAACGATCTGATCGTATTTGATAATTTAAGCGGTCGCTTATACCTTATCGTTCACGCTGATCCGAGTCAGGACAACGCTTACTCAGATGCTCAAAAAAGCTTAGATACACTCACAAAACACCTACGAACAGCAACACCAAAATACAGCTCTTCCACTACAGGCAAGGCAGTGAATGAAGACGATTTCGTATCTGGCTTCACCCACGATGGTTTTATTGATGCCGTAGAAAAAGCAAAACAGTACATAACTGATGGCGATATTATGCAAGTCGTTTTATCTCAACGCTTGTCAATACCCTTTTCAGCACAAGCAATGGATCTCTATCGCTCGCTTCGTACACTAAATCCATCGCCTTATATGTACTATCTAAACTTAGAAGATTTCCATATTGTGGGCTCATCTCCTGAAATCTTAGTCCGAATGGAAAATGATGAGGTCACAGTTCGCCCCATTGCAGGAACACGTCCTCGAGGCAAAACTCCTGAAGAAGATAAAGCTCTAGAAGAAGACTTATTAGCTGATCCAAAAGAATTAGCTGAACACTTAATGCTGATTGACCTAGGTAGAAATGATGCCGGTCGTGTCAGTCAAGTAGGTACTGTTAATTTAACCGACAAAATGATTGTTGAACGATACTCACACGTAATGCATATTGTTTCGAACGTAACTGGGCAAGTTGTTCCTGAAATGACTTGCCTTGATGCACTCCGTGCAACTTTCCCTGCAGGTACTGTAAGTGGTGCAGCGAAAGTGCGAGCCATGGAAATAATTGATGAACTAGAGCCTGTTAAACGTGGCGTTTATGCTGGTGCTGTTGGTTATTTATCATGGTCTGGTAATATGGATACTGCTATTGCTATTCGCACTGCGGTTATCAAGGATAATACCTTAACGATTCAAGCTGGTGCGGGTATCGTATATGACTCCGTTCCTGAAATGGAATGGCAAGAAACAATGAATAAAGCGAGAGCTGTATTCCGAGCTGTTGCAATGGCAGAAACAGGACTTGATGTTCCTCAACATAGATAATATTTAGACATATTTTGAACACAAAGAACTATTGGTCCAAATTATGTAATACTTGAGCAGATTACCTCTGTAATCTGATATTAAAGATAAATTAATGGACACAGACTGTATGCTAGAACAAGATAAAGAAAACTCGAAGGTATCTAGCTTTCAACTTCCCGCTAAACCCCAAGCTTTGGCGGATCTTCAGCTTGAAAAAGCCAAGCCTGAACCCTCAATACAAGCATTTGCGGACATTATCTCAAAAGATGTCGCACTGTCATCTAGCGTACTTAAGATTATCAACTCTCCTGCTTTTGGGCTTAAAAGAACGGTCAC
This sequence comes from uncultured Gammaproteobacteria bacterium, assembly GCA_937900515.1. GTDB lineage: Bacteria > Pseudomonadota > Gammaproteobacteria > Nitrosococcales > Methylophagaceae. Next base: position 9,837 of record CALCCU010000111.1, read on the forward strand.
CGATATAAAGCAAAGCGTCATTATGCTTGGTTATAATAATGTCACTAATATTGTATCTTTCTTTCAGCTACGCAACTCTTTCCAAGACCGTGCGGCAATATCCTTAGAAAAGTTTTGGGATACAGCCATGGAAACGGCTAATATGATCAGTCTCACTTTAGAAAACTTAAATTATAAATTTTCTTGCACTGCTGAAGATGCGTACGCCTTTGGCTTATTCAGAGATTGTGGTATTCCACTATTAGCGGTTAAATACCCCAACTATAAAGAAGTGTTAATAGAAGCTAACTCTAAACCTGAGCAGATATTTACTGCTATCGAAGAAAGTTATTACCAAACCGATCATGCTGCAGTTGGTTATTTCATGGCAAGATCATGGAATTTACCTAAACAACTCTGTGATTTAATACAAGATCACCATAAACAAGATTATTTAGTATCAAATCTTGGTGAACAGTCTCAAAAAGATATCTATGCCTTAACTAAAATAGCCAGTAACGTATTAAATCACTATAAGTTTATGAAAGATGATTCAGAGTGGTTACTAGCAAAAGATTCCGTTTTAGAGTATTTCTCACTCAGTGAACCTGATTATCAAGATCTTGAAGATGATTTAAAAGATGCATTTGATATCCACTACACCTAATTTAAGTAACAATATTGAATTCAACATCGTGTATTAACTATACATATCCATTTATTCATGTTCTTTGCTAGAATAGACAAGCTAATTGATGACTATGTTCATCATGGCGAGTCAGCGATTAATTAACCCTAAAGACTTACAACTATGCTTTTAATGATCGACAATTACGATTCCTTCACTTACAACTTGGTGCAATATTTTGGTGAGTTGGGTGCTGATGTGCATGTTCACCGTAATGATAAAATCACCATTGAAGAAATAGAAGCATTACACCCTGAGAAAATCGTTATTTCACCAGGTCCATGTACACCCAATGAAGCAGGTATTTCACTCGAGGTCATTAAACATTTTGCTGGCAAATTGCCTATTTTAGGGGTCTGTCTCGGCCACCAATCAATAGGCCAAGCTTTCGGTGGCGAAATCATACATGCTCGACAAATAATGCATGGTAAGACATCACCTATATTTCATAATAATAACAGCGTGTTCAAGAACTTAAACAACCCTGTTACAGCCACTCGCTACCACTCATTAGTCATCAATAAAGATAACTTACCAGACTGTTTTGAAATCACAGCTTGGACTCAAAATGAAGATGGTAGTTTAGATGAGATTATGGGGATTCAGCATAAAACGCTAGCTATTGAAGGCGTTCAGTTTCATCCAGAATCAATCCTGACAGAGCAAGGTCATGCTTTACTAAAAAACTTCCTTGATCGCTAGAGAATTAAAATGAATTTATCCAATGCTATAAAAGCAGTTATTGCCCAGCAAGATTTATCGCTTGAAGATATGTCAGCTGTTATGCAGCAAATCATGACAGGAGAAGCAACACCAGCACAAATCGGTGGTTTTTTAGTCGGCTTGCAGATGAAAGGCGAAACGATTACTGAGATAGCTGCTGCAGCTAAGGTAATGCGTAGTTTAGCGACTCCAGTTCCCATTTCAGGTGAGCATATTGTTGATACCTGCGGGACAGGGGGAGATGGTGCAAGTACATTTAATGTATCCACTGCAAGTGCATTTGTTGTGGCCGCTGCTGGTGCAAAAGTTGCCAAACATGGGAACCGCTCTATAAGCAGTAGTTCAGGCAGTGCTGATGTTCTTGAAACTGCTGGTGTTAACTTAGAAATCACACCTGAAAAAGTTAAACAGTGTGTCGAAACAGTCGGCGTTGGTTTTATGTTTGCTCAAAAACACCATAGTGCAATGAAGTTTGCTATTGGGCCTCGCCGTGAAATGGGTGTAAGAACCGTATTCAACTTGCTCGGACCATTAACAAACCCAGCTCAAACACCTAATCAAGTACTGGGCGTATATGACAAGAAATGGGTTGAGCCTATGGCTCATGTGTTACAACAGCTTGGTAGTGATCATGTGTTAATCGTTCATGCTGATGATGGCCTTGATGAAATCAGTATTGGTTCAGCCACATCGGTCGCAGAACTAAAAAATGGTCAGGTAACGAGCTACCGTATTCAACCTGAAGACTTCGGCTTGCAACGGTGTGATATTAGCCAATTAGCTGTTAGCAGTGCTCAAGAAAGTCTCGATATTATAAAAGCCATTTTTACAGGTGAAAAAGGCGGTGCACGTGATATTGTCGTACTAAATGCAGGCGCTGCGATCTATGCGTCCGGCCTAGCTTCATCACTTGAAGATGGTATTAAACAAGCACAAACTCAAATTGATAACGGTAATGCACAGGCTAAATTAGATGCTCTTATTGCCTGTAGTAACTCTTAAAATTTAAAGACTAAAAAATGACTGATACTCCAGATATTCTAAAAAAAATTATTCAGCGTAAATTTGAAGAAATTAATGAACGCAAAGAAAAAGCGTCATTACAACAATTAATTCAAGTAGCCGAAAAAGCAGATGCTCCACGCGGATTTGTTTCAGCTATTGAAGCAAAAATAAACCAAGGTGATGCTGCTGTAATTGCCGAAATAAAAAAAGCATCGCCAAGCAAAGGGCTATTACGTGAAAACTTCATTCCAGCAGAAATAGCTAGAAGTTATGAGCAACATGGCGCAGCCTGTTTATCAGTACTCACAGATCATGACTTCTTCCAAGGCCATGAGTTTTACTTACAAGAAGCGCGTGAAGCCTGCTCCCTGCCAGTAATTCGCAAAGACTTTATCGTTGACCCTTATCAAGTTTTTGAAGCAAGGGCGATAAGTGCCGATGCTATTTTGTTAATTGTATCGGCCTTAGATGATAATCAGTTATTAGAACTTAGTGATTTAGCGATGCAACTGGATATGGATGTTCTTGTTGAAGTTCATAATTTAGAAGAGTTGGAACGCGCTTTATTACTGAACTTACCGTTAATCGGTATCAATAACCGTAATTTAAGCACCTTTGAAACAAGCTTAGATACAACGCTTGATTTACTAGGTATGATTCCAGAAAACCACACAGTCATTACTGAAAGTGGTATTCATAAGCCAGAAGACGTCAAACTAATGCGAGAGCATCATGTCAATGGTTTCTTAGTGGGTGAAGCGTTTATGAGAGCTGATGAGCCTGGTGAAGAGCTAAATAAGCTATTTGGTTAAACTATTCTGCTACAAATAAATGTAAGTAAACCTGTTTAAATCATCTGATATGACAGGTTTACTTAATTACAGCCTTGTTAATCTTCAGCTCCATCTGCTGATTGTGTTATAGAACCATCATAAATAACCAGTGTTTTACCGTGAGCCCAAATAAAGCCTTCTTCTTGAAGATCTTTTAATACGCGACCAGCCATTTCACGTGAACAGCCCACCATTCGGCTAATTTCTTGTCGAGTCACTTTAATTTGAACCCCTTCCGGATGTTTCATCGCATCAGGTTGGCTTGATAACTCAAGTAGTGCAGATTTAATTCGCCCAGCAACATCTAAAAAGGCTAAATCGCCCGCTTTTCGTGTCGTTGTCAAAATACGCTTAGCCATGTGTTCAGCGATGTACCACAGTAAAGTTGGATAACATGCTTTAAGCTGGTTATCAGCTAGGGCTTTAATTTGCTTGTAGCTAATTTCCTCTGTTTTACACTTAGTACGAGCTCTAACCGTTACACCGCGACTTTCAACATCAGAAAAAAGACCGATTTCACCTAAAAAATCACCTTGATTCAAATAAGCAAGAATTAACTCCTCGCCATCTTCATCTTCCATAATGATCGAAACGGAGCCTTCACGAATGTAATACAAAGTGTCGGCCGCATCACCCGGGGCGATTAAGATTGATTTAGCCGCATATTGTTTGCTATGACAACAATGAAAAAAGTCAGCCAATCCCTCTTCTATCGCTTTATGTTTAAAGTAATCCATAGCATTTCCTAAATAATATCTGATACAGCATAGAAAATTTTTCATCAATAGTAAACAAACACTGCGAACTAATACGCATTATGGCAGAATTACCTGTATTAATATTACGAATACATGCGAGTTTAAATAATGAAAGCAAGAATAAAGTGGGTTGAAGATTTACAATTTTTAGGTGAGTCAGGCACAGGTCATACTATTGTAATGGATGGTCCTGAAGACCTTGGTGGCCACGGTACAGGCATGAGACCTATGGAATTATTACTGTTAGGCATGGGTGGCTGTACTTCTTTTGACATGATTCAAATGTTAAAAAAAGGCCGTCAAGATGTGCGCGACTGTGTTGTAGAAATTGATAGCGAACGTAGCGAAGAAATCCCAAAAGTATTTACTAAAATTAATGTTCATTACAAAGTGACAGGTAAAGATTTAAAAGAAGCACAAGTAAAACGCGCAGTTGAACTATCAACACAGAAGTATTGCTCTGCTTCAATCATGCTTGGTGAAACAGCTGAAATCAGCCACGACTATGAAATCATTAATGTCGATTAATCGTTTTTTTCTGATGAATTACTTATATGGAAACATGTCATGAACCGTCCACCAGCAACAGGAGGAATGCGTCATGTGGCAATATTTGTTAGTGATCTCGAAGCCTGCGAACATTTTTATGTTGATTTACTAGGCATGCAGGTTGAGTGGCGCCCTGACTCTGATAATGTTTACTTAACATCTGGCAATGATAATCTAGCGCTTCACCGCGCAAAAAAAGGCTTTGACAGCGCTAGTAATCAGAAGCTTGATCATATTGGTTTTATCATCAAGAGCCCCGATCAAGTAGATCAATGGTTTGACTTCCTACAGCACCACAAAGTCATGATTCGTCAGCCTCCGCGTACGCATCGGGATGGTGCGCGTAGTTTTTATTGCTATGATCCAGCAAATACGGTGGTACAAATTATTTATCACCCCCCTATTTCTTGAGTAACAACATGAACGCCTATATTTACAAAAGTACCAAAAAAGAAGAGCTATACCTGTACATTACAAACAAAGATGATTTTTCTGATGTGCCACAGCCTTTATATGACAGCATGGGCAAAGAGCCTGTATTTGTAATGGAAGTTGAGTTAACACCAGAGCGTAAGCTAGCACGTGAAAATGTAGAAACGGTGATAAAAAACCTAGAAAACCAAGGTTTTCACGTACAAATACCACCGCCTATTGCTAACGTAATCGATTTTAAAGAACCTGCTAAGTATAAACACTAACAGTGAGTCAACTTGCCCTTCCTAACGTGCCAGACGATGAGCTCGAGCTAAAAGCTATTCGAGCCCAAGGTTCTGGAGGGCAAAATGTAAACAAAGTCTCATCTGCGATTCATCTTCGCTTTGATATCAAAGCATCATCATTACCTGAGTTTTTTAAACAAGCTTTATTAGAACTACGTGATAAACGTATAAATAAAGACGGTGTGCTAGTAATAAAATCACAACATTTCCGAACCCAAGAAAAAAATCGTGCCGCTGCAATTGAACGCTTAAATGAACTCTTAGTAAGCGTTTCCAGCAAACCTAAAAAAAGACTGCCTACCAAAGCAACGAAAGGCTCAAAAAGAAGACGAATGGATAGTAAAACATTACGAGGTAGAACCAAGCTACTTCGTGGCAAGGTCAATATTTAGCTGTGAATCGTTTTTTTTACAGAGGATTACTGCCACTTCCAGTCTACCTATTTTTAACCCTTAGCCTCCCCTTAATTTCACTAGCGGATGATAGTTTAAGCCTCTATCCAGAATTAAAAACAGCTGGAGTACTGGTTGAATCTACTGGAAGAAAGGTGATTGCCTCCAAAGATAAAGATGCCTTTATTCCTGCATCAACCACTAAATTAGTGACTGCTTGGCTAGCACTACAACACTGGGGAGAACAGCATCATTTCAAAACCAATTTTTATTATGATGTTCACTCTCATACTTTATGGGTTAAAGGCAGCGGCGATCCCTTTCTCACCTCAGAAGAACTAGTTTTTATAGCCACTAACCTAAAACAACTTGGTTTAACTGAGGTTCATACTATAGGTCTTGATACAAGTCTATTCCAAACAAACTTGACTTCACCAGGAAGTGACTTTTCCCATAATCCTTATGATGCAATCCCTTCAGCTATTGCCGCTAACTTCAATACCATTAGTATTTCTAAACGAAATGGCCGACTTATTTCAGCTGAAAAACAAACTCCTCTCACGCCAACAGCTATCAGTCTTGCATCCCACCATAGATTAACAAACAAACAACTTAGAGTGAATACAGGTAAATCAACACATCTTAGTGAACTATATTTTGCTGAATTGCTTACCTATTTTCTGCGAGAGGAAGGCATTCACGTCGACAAAAAAGTTATCTGGGGTTCAGCCCCTCATCAAACGCCTTTATATATTCACAAAAATAGTAAATCACTAGGTCAGATGGTCCAGCCTATGCTGAAATACTCAACTAACTTTATTGCTAACCAATTAGTGCTGATGCTTAGTGCTGAACACTTCAAGCGTCCAGTTAATTTTGATGATGTTCAACGCTATATGGAATTAAGTATTAATAATCAATTTGCATGGAAAAATGTCACACTAAAAGAGGGTGCTGGCTTGTCGAGGGCCAACCGGCTGTCACCTCAACAATTAGTTGAGCTTCTAAATACTTTCCGACCATGGAAGCACCTGCTCCCAGAGGTGGCTGTTGGTATTTATGCTAAATCAGGAACGCTGAACAATATTAGCACCTTGGCGGGTTACCGCATTGACGACAATAACCATTGGAATGCTTTTGCCTTAATGATGACTCAGCCTGTTTACCATAAACGCAGGAATACTATAGCTCAAGCAATTACTACCCCTTAGCTTTTAAGTAATGCCACTAAGTCATAAAGTGCTTGTTGAGATTGCTTTGGAGTCAAATCATCGGGATCTAGGGCTGTTAAATAGCGTTCAATTTTAGATGGTTCGGCAACTTGCTCAAATAAATCGACTTGTTGATTCGCTTCACGGTTTGAACTCACGACTTTAGTTGACTCTAACTGCTTTAATTTTACCTTCGCAGCGCTAATAACATCATTTGGAACGCCAGCTAGTTTAGCCACTTGCAGGCCATAACTTTGGCTTGCAGAACCTAACTTCATCTGGTGTAAAAACACTATCTTATCGTCATGTTCAATCGCATCTAAATGTACATTAATTGCAGTTTCATAGAGCTTTGGTAGTTCTGTTAGCTCAAAATAATGGGTCGCAAATAAGGTATAAGCTCCTAAATCTCGCACTAATTTCTCTGCTGAAGCCCAAGCCAGTGATAAGCCATCAAATGTACTGGTACCTCGACCAATTTCATCCATCAACACCAAACTATTTTGAGTGGCATTATTCAGAATATTTGCAGCCTCATTCATTTCAACCATAAATGTAGAACGACCTGAGGCTAAATCATCAGAAGCACCAATTCGGGTGAATATTTGGTCAATCAAACCTATCTCAGCACTTTCTGCTGGTACAAAACTGCCCATATGAGCCATCAATACGATTAATGCCACTTGACGCATATAGGTTGATTTCCCCCCCATATTTGGGCCGGTAATTAACAGTAACCGCTGATATTCTGTAAATGACACATCATTAGGACAAAACGTTTGTTCTGTGACACTTTCAACCACAGGATGACGTCCTGAAGTTATCACGATACCATTGCTACTAGAAAATGTAGGTGCAACATAATTTAAGCTATCAGCTCGCTCCGCTAGGTTTGCCAGTACATCCAACTCTGCTAATGCATTTGCAGATACATCTAAAGCAGCTAAATCAGGAGCCAATTTATCGAATAATGCTTCATAGAGTGACTTTTCTAATGCCAATGCCCGTTCATTCGCACTAAGGACTTGATCTTCAAAGCCTTTCAACTCAGGTGTGATATAACGTTCTGCGTTTTTTAATGTTTGACGTCGAACATATTCAGTAGGTACTTCAATGTGATGTGAACGACTAATCTCAATAAAATAACCATGTACGCGGTTATAACCCACTTTGAGTGTAGATACGCCAGTGCGCTCACGCTCTCTTTGTTCAAGCTGTGTTAAAAAATCACTCGCACGGTCACGAATTGTGCGTAAGTGATCTAATTCTTCGTTATACCCTTCAGCAATCACGCCACCATCACGAATCAATACTGGCGGCTCATCTATTAATGCTGATGTTAATAATGTTAATAACTCAGGAAAGGTACCTAATTCACGATCTAATTGAGCCAATCGTTGCGAGCTTACCCCTATTAATAATTGATGCAAATCTGGCAACGCATTCAATGTATTACGTAAATGCATAAAATCACGTGGCCGTGCCGTACGTAATGCAATACGAGCAACGATACGTTCTATATCACCTAATTTACGAATAATCTCATGCAAACTGCTTGATGTGTCTGCATCAATAAAGTGCTGAATAGCGTGTTGACGTAGCTTTAATACTGAGTGGTCTCGGAGCGGCCTCAATAACCATCGTCGTAGCAATCTAGCGCCCATAGGGCTAACGGTTTTATCCAGAACAGACAATAAAGTATGTGCTTTACCACCTGATAGATTCGTCTCTAATTCTAAATTACGTCTTGATTGAGGGTCGAGTCGAATACTGTCACTGGTTTTTTCAATCCTAATGCTACGAATATGAGGCAATGCAGTCCGATGCGTTTCTTGTGCATAATTAAGTAAGCAACCCGCAGCAATAACCGACACCTCCATCGACTCGCAGCCGAAACCATTAAGATCCTGCACTTGAAAATGTTCACATAAACGGTGCTGTGCGGCATCTCGTTCAAAGTGCCATGGTGGCAAACTGCGAAGTTGTTTTTTAAATTCAGATAATGAGTCTAATAAGTTTTCATTCACCAAAATCTCAGCCGCTTGCAAACGCGCTAACTCGGCATGAAGTTCTGTTAATGAGTCCAATTCACTAATGGTAAATCGTCCACTACTCAACTCAGCCATGGCGATACCATAGCGACCTTTTTGCTCGGCAATAGCAACCAACAAATTTTCGTTACGACTATCTAATAATGCTTCTTCAGTTAGGGTGCCTGGCGTTAAAACGCGCACTACCTGACGTTCAACAGGGCCTTTACTCGCTGCAGGGTCACCGACTTGCTCGCAAATGGCGACGGATTCACCAAGATTAATTAAACGTGATAAATAAGAGTCTGCAGCATGATAAGGCACACCAGCCATTGGAATAGGAGCACCATTACTGCTGCCTCGAGCAGTTAAGGTTATATCTAATAATTCCGCTGCTTTATGGGCATCATCATAGAACATCTCATAAAAATCACCCATTCGATAAAAAAGTAGGTAATCGGGATTTTCGGCTTTGATACGCAGATATTGCGCCATCATTGGAGTATGATTTTGTTTTTTAGTCATAGGCATAGTTTATATCATGCAAAAAATTTCTGATGAGCAACTTTATCAATCGACTGAATTGCTAGCTGAATTATTAATCAAAAAAGGTTTAACACTAGCAACCGCAGAGTCATGCACAGGAGGATGGTTAGCAAAGTGTTGCACCGATCTTGCTGGTAGTTCCGCATGGTTTGAAGGGGGTATTGTTAGCTACAGTAACGACATAAAACAAAATATTTTAGGTGTTCCGTCAGCTACATTGGAAGAGTTCGGTGCCGTCAGCAAACAAACAGCGATTGAAATGGCAAAAGGTGCCCTTACAAAGACCCAAGCTAATCTAAGTGTCGCAATTACAGGCATCGCGGGTCCAACAGGAGGTTCCAAAAACAAGCCAGTCGGTACAGTCTGTTTTGCTTGGAATATAGATAGCACCACCATAACAACCGAGCAACAACACTTTCACGGCGACCGAGAATCTATTAGAAGACAAGCCGTCATGAATGCTTTACGAGGTCTAATTAAAAACGCTAGAGACTGACTCCTTTCTGTGGGATAATCACGTGTTTATTAATACTTTTGGACTCGACAATGGCGACAGCAATGGACGATGGCAAGAAAAAGGCACTGGGTGCTGCACTTGGTCAAATTGAAAAACAATTTGGTAAAGGTGCGGTCATGCGTTTGGGTGACTCTGCCGCAGCACGAGATATTGATGCAGTGTCAACTGGTTCAATCGGACTGGATGTAGCATTAGGCATAGGAGGTTTACCTCGCGGTCGTGTTATTGAAATCTACGGACCTGAATCATCAGGTAAAACAACACTAACATTACATGCTATTGCTGAAATGCAAAAACAAGGCGGTACAGCAGCATTTGTCGATGCTGAGCATGCACTTGATCCACTCTACGCACAGAAACTAGGCGTAGATATTGATGACCTGCTAGTCTCTCAACCTGATACGGGAGAACAAGCACTAGAAATCACTGACATGTTAGTACGTTCTGGTGCCGTTGACCTAGTTGTTGTTGACTCTGTTGCAGCACTCACACCAAAAGCTGAAATCGAAGGTGATATGGGCGATAGCCACATGGGTCTTCAAGCCCGTTTAATGTCACAAGCATTGCGTAAGCTAACGGCTAATATCAAACGTTCAAACACATTGGTTATCTTTATAAACCAAATTCGTATGAAAATTGGCGTTATGTTCGGTAGCCCAGAAACAACTACAGGTGGTAACGCACTAAAATTCTACGCCTCTGTTCGTTTAGATATTCGTCGAATTGGCGCAATCAAAAAAGGCGATGAGATTTTGGGTAACCAAACTCGTGTTAAAGTTGTAAAAAACAAATTTGGTTATCTTTATAAACCAAATTGTGCTCCTCCATTTAAACAAGTTGAATTCGACATTCTTTATGGTGAAGGTATTTCACGTGAAGGGGAATTAATTGATCTTGGTGTAGCTGAAGATATTGTTGAAAAGGCAGGTGCATGGTACAGCTACAACGGAACACGTATTGGACAAGGTAAAGATAATGTCCGAGCTTATCTCAAAGAAAACCCAGAAATGGCAGCTGAAATTGACGCTAAAATTCGTGCAATCATGTTACCAAAAGTTGATAAAAACGTAGAAGCAGCTCCTGTTGAGGATGACGCTGAAGCGTGAAAAAACAATCACTAAACGAACGGGCAATGAATTTGCTCGCTCGTCGTGAGCATAGTGTAAAAGAGTTAAAAACAAAATTAGTAAAAGCAGAGTTTGATGTCGATGACGTTGATGACGTTATCCAAAAACTGACAAATTCAAACCTGCAAAGTGATCAACGGTTTACGGAGAACTATATTCGCTATCGTTCTCAAAGAGGATTTGGTAGCCAACGGAT